>JAPULP010000120.1 GCA_027294815.1 Gemmatimonadota bacterium
GCAGGTCGCAGCGAGCTGGCAACCGACCGCCGAAGGATACGCGATGCTGCTTCGCTTCGATGCAGGTGCACCGCTCGTTCGAGGATCTCGGGTAATGGTGCAGGTGGTCGTCAACGAAATGCGACTCGGACGGACGCGTCGTGCCGGCCAACTCGCCCTGGCTGGGGGTGGTGGGTGGGTGTACCTGCGCGGAGACCGTGAATCTCCAGGCGGCGCAGTGGTTTTGGAGGTCACGTGAACGTCACAGTAGTCCTACATCGGCCGCAGGACATCATCAACATCGCGGTCGTGATCCGGGCCATGAAGAACTTCGGGTTTCGCGATCTCAGTTTGGTGTCGCCGGCAGAGTTCGATGTCCGGCGTGTTGAAGGGATCGCCCACAAGACGGGCGACATCGTTCAACGGGTGAAGATGTTCGACGAACTCGATGAGGCGTTGGGCGATTTCACACTCGTGGTTGGTCTCACTGCACGGGGGCGTACGGCCAAACGCAACGTTCAGTTCGTCGAAGACGCGGCACGGGATCTTGCGGAACTGGACGACTCGGAGAAGGTGGCCGTCTTGTTCGGCCGCGAAGACAAGGGGCTCACGAACGAAGACCTCGATCGCTGCCACCGGATCGTCACGATCCCGACCACGCCGGAACACACATCGATGAATGTCGCCCAGGCCGCGACCGTAACGCTGTACGAATTGTTCAAAGCACGCGAGACACTTCCCGATTTGAAACGTCCGCGGCGCGACGCTCCCCCCGCCACGCGGGAGCAGCTCGAGTTCCTGTTTCGCGACGCGGAGACGGCTCTCGACGCGATCGAGTTTTTCAAGAGTCGCAACGAGGAAGCGATCATGCGAACGATCCGCGAGATAGCGCACCGCGGACCGATCGATGAACGCGAAACCAAATTGCTGAGGGCAATGGCGCTCGAGGTGGTGCACTACCTCGAGCGGATGGACATTCGCTCGTGATCCCGGGCTTCACGTCTACCGGTAGCAAACGTCCGGACGCCTTGTTCGGGGATCAAGCGGGTGTGCCACATCGCATGGTGAGAGCCAAAGGCTGCCGGGTGTGGGATACGGAGGGGCGTGAGTATTTGGACACGACCATGGCGCTCGGCGCGGTGTCGCTGGGATATGGTCACCCCGCCGTGGCGGAAGCCGCAACCGCGGCGATTGCGGACGGGGTCGTCGGGCCGCTTGCGCCGGATCGAGAAGAGCGGCTTGCGGACAGGCTGGGCGAGCTGATTCCAGGACTCGAGGCCGTGCGATTTTTGAAGACGGGAGCCGAAGCGGTGGCCGCGGCGGTGCGCATCGCACGCGTGCAAACGGGGCGCGAGAGAATCGTGACGTGCGGCTATCAGGGCTGGCTGGATCTGTTTTCCGATGCCGCCGGCGTACCTCAGGGAGCGCGGGACGTTCGATGCGAAATTCCCTTCAACGATGTTGCGGCGCTACACGAAGCTTGCTCGACTGAGCCGGTTGCGGCCATCGTCGTGGAGCCGGTTGTGGATGCGGCGCCGTCGGACGAGTGGGTGGCCGCGATCAACGAAACACGTGAACGATCTGGGGCGGTCCTGGTGTTGGATGAAATCAAGACCGGTATACGCCTTGGTTGGGGTGGCGCGGGTCGCCGATACGGATTTCGCGGTGATCTGATCGTCTTGGGGAAAGCGCTGGGAAACGGGTTTCCCATCGCCGCGGTGGGCGGGGCCGCCGATCTCATGGAGGCGGCCACGCGAACCTGGATATCCTCCACGCTTGCGACGGAGTTCGTAGCCTTGGCTGCCGCTGAAGCGGTCCTGAACACTTACGAGCGCGAGAACGTCGCCGCTCATCTCACCAATGTTGGGGAGCGGTTCTATCGGGGTCTGGAGAAAATCGTATCCGAATACGGGGAGGTGACGAAGGCTGTGAGAGGAATAGCCGAGTTTGGCTACTTGGAGTGCGTCGACGACGAGACGTCGGCGGTGCTCGCCGCCAAGTGCGCTGCAAAGGGCCTCATCTTCAAGCGCAACGCATACAACTTTGTTTCTCTCGCACACCAGGAAACCGTGATCGACGATGTGCTGCAACGTGTCGGCGACGCCGTCGACGAAATGGCAAGATCCACATGAGCGCCGAGAAGCTGATCGACGTACACGCTCATTTCTATACGGCCAGGTCCGGCCGCGGCGATTGGCGCACCGTCAACGAAGCACGCATTGCGGCCGGCGATCAAATGGGAATCACGGCGCACGTCGCGTCCATCTTGGGCACGTGGGGCGGCAGTTCCCCTACGTACTTCCCGTCGCCGGCCGACGTCAGCCACGGGAACCAAGCGATGCTCGAGCTGACTAGGGCGTACCCCGGGCTCGTGTTTGGATACTGCGTGGTGAATCCGAACTATCAGGAACACGCCATGGTGGAATTGGCCAAGCGATTGGATGAAGGCATGATCGGTGTGAAAGTGGCGGCGAGCCGGCGGGCCAACGACGCGTTACTCGATCCGATAACGGCATACGCCGCAGAGCGAGGTGTGCCGATACTCCACCACGTCTGGCAGCATCGCCGACACGAGTGGCCTGGACAAGAAGCGTCTGACGCGGTCGAGCTGATGGAGCTGGCGGGGCGGCATCCCGACGCCAAATTCCTGCTCGCCCACATCGGCGGTGGAGGTGACTGGTCGCATTCCCTTCGCGCCGTGCGCGACGTCGCCAACGTCTGGGTCGACTTGTCGGGTAGCGGTGTGGACGGCGGCATGTTGGAGGCGGTGTTGGATACGGTTGGTCCGTCGCGCATGGTTTGGGGGTGCGACGTTACGATGGGAACCGGTATGGCCAAACTTCGATACCTGGAATCGCTCGGTCTCCCGCCGTCGGATGTGAGTCGCATCAAAAGTGGAAATGCGCTGGACCTTTTTCCCTCCGGGGTATTCGGCCAATGATCGTTGACGTCGCCACCTTCGTTGGGACCTATCCCTATCGGCACGTACCCCGGACGTCGCCCGAAAGCCTTCTGGGCGAGATGGACAGAATAGGAATCGAAGAGGCATGGGTTGGGCACCTTCCCTCTTTCCTTTATAAGGACCCCGCTCCCGGATCCGCCGAACTGCTGGAAATGCTCGAGAAAGGCGGAGGCCGATTGCGCCCGACTCCGACCATCAATCCCGGACTCCCCGGGTGGCGCCGTGATCTCGACGCGGCCGCAGAGGCGAAAGCACCAGCGGTTCGGGTGTATCCGATGCACCAACAGCTTGATCCCGTGGGCGCGAGCATGCGGGAGCTCTTGGTTGCCGCAGGGCAGGCGAAATTGGCTGCGTTGTTCACGGTTCGGTTCGAAGACGTCCGGCAACGGCAGCCGCTGGATGCCGTCCCCGATTTTCCCCCCTCCGCCGTGCGGGCGCTCGCCAGAATCGATGACGACGTGAGGATACTCGTGACTCACGCCGGAAAGGGGTTTATCGAGGAAGTGCATTTCGGCTTGACCCCAGGGGAAGCGCAACGTGTGTTGTGGGACATCAGCTGGCTGTGGGGTCCCCCGGAAAACGAGTTGACGAATCTCGTGGGGACCATCGGGGAAGACCGTTTCGCGTTTGGCACTGGGATGCCGCTGCGAATTCCCGACGCCGTACCGGCGAAGCTCGAATTGGCAGGATTCTCTTCGGAAGTTCGCACTGCCATCGAGTCTGAAAACGTATCGCGCTGGTTGCAGTGGTGACGCCGATGGCGTCAATTGCCGATCGTTTCCGTGGGCGCGTGGTTCCGGCGGTTCCGGTACCGTTTAGCGCCGACGGCAATATCGACGTCGAGCTCCAGAACGCGTACGTAACCTGGATGGCCGGCCAAGAGATCGGTGGGGTTGCCGTCTGGGCCCACACCGGCCGTGGACCAAAGCTCACCGATGAACAACGCGAGCAGGTTGCCCGGGCGTGGAGTGCGGGACTCGACGGACAGGCTCTTATTTGTGGTGTCGGAGTTTCCGGTTCAGTCGCGCTGCCGTCGGATCCGGCTTCGTTGACGGAGACTGCACTACGCGCGGTAAGGGACTCTGCCGAGGCCGCACGTGATTACGGAGCCGAGGCCGCGCTCGTACACCCGCCCAAGATGTTGTCGGACCTCCCCGACGTCGAAGAACGCATCCTCGACTATCACCGCGCTGCCGGTGCGGCGGGAATCCCGCTCATCGCCTTCTTCTTGTATGAGGCCGCGGGGGGCGTGTCCTACTCGCCGGGACTCATTAGGAGGCTTCTCGAGTTGGATGAAGTGATAGGAATCAAGGTGGCCACGCTCGACAGCGTCATGACGTATCAGGACATCATCGGGGTTGCGAAGGCAGTTCCCGGGGCGCTCCCCATCACCGGGGAAGATCGTTTCCTGGGATATTCACTCGCCGCTGGTGCGCGCGCGGCGTTGATCGGCATGGCGGCCGCCGTGACGGATCGCTGTGCCGCGTTGCTGACTGCCCATGCGGCCGAGCAATGGGACGACTTTCACGCATTGTCGTCTGCGATGGACACTTTTTCGCAAGCGACGTTCGTTGCGCCGATGGAGGGATATGTGCAGCGAATGCTGTGGGCGCTCGAGGCCGACGGCGTTTTCACACGCCCGGCTTTCGACCCGTGGTGTCCCACACTGCATTCCGACGAACGCGACCGTGTGTTCGCCGCGGTCCGCGCGTTGCGGTCGTAGTGCCACTCCCGGACGCTCCGTCCTTCTCGGTCGAACGGCGCGCCAAGCTGCGTTCTCTGTTCGACCGGACCTGCGCCGATCCGCCGTCGGACATCGCTGCGATCATACGAGACGAGTGCAAGATCGATTTGGCCACCATCTACGGTGGGATGTCGATTGCCCATCCGTTTGGAAAGGCTTCCGGCCAACTCTCATGCACCATGCCGCAGGTGGAGGACGACCTGCGAGCCGGCCTGGCATTCATCGTGTTGAAGACCGTGATTGCCGAAGATTCGTCCGGAGCGCGCGAGATGGCGGCATGGACGGTACGTGACACAAAGATGTCTGTGGAATCCCGGATGAGCGTCAGAGGCGAGAAGGGTTGGACGGTGACGTGGACCGGGCGTGGATGGCACGGCACGCTAGCAGACTACCTAGTGTTCTTTGGCGATGCGTTACGCGCCACACGTGACTCTGCGACCGTCGTGGTTCCCTCGGTCAAGTATCATCTCCCGTCGCATGACGAGGAATTTCGCCGCCCGGAATACGAACACACCACCCGTCGGCTGCTGGATGTGTGGACGAACGCGGGCCATGAAGATGCGATGGTGTTGGAAAAAGATTTCAGTCCCACGCTCGCGGGCGATCGGCGATCAGAGGACAAGTCCGCCATCATCCGTTGGTTGCAGGAGGTTCCAGGACTCATCGTGAGCGCCGGCCCGGGGTGTGTTCGGCTCGGCGTCAAGGTAATGAACGCGGTCGTGGACGACGAGTTCCAGCTCACGATGCTGGAGACGCTCGCCGGTGCCGAGCCGACGCCTGCTTTTTTGGTGGTGTTCAACAGGCTCTTCGACATGGACAAGGGAGTGGCATACGGTGGTGGGGATCTGAGCGATCGAAACCTGCGCGTGCTCGATCTCATCCGCGATAGAGGGCTGAGTCTTCCACCGCTCTCCGCCACCGGCAACATCTGCTCTGGTCGAATGATGATCGAGTACGCCTTGCGGGGATGCGAAAACGGCCAACTACACACCTTCTTTCAACTTCCCCGAAGCGAATACACCGCAACGGGGGGAAACCGCACCGCCTCGGCGCTTCACACGCTGCTGCTGCACCAGCAGAAGGGCCTCGTGCCATGGATATGGCACCTCCACGAGCATGACGTGATCGAAGAGATCGATGGCGAGCTGAGGTTTCGGGAGGTGGTGGTGGCGGGGGCGGGGGCTGGGAATGTCTGACTCGACGATTCGGCGCGTGCGGGTGTATGAGGTCGGGCTGCCGCTTCGAGTGCCATTCGCGATCTCGGGCGGTTCAATGGCCGTCCGCCGATCGCTGATCGTCGAGTTGCGGGACGATAGCGGCACGACCGGTTGGGGGGAGTCCGCCCCTTTCGAACATCCGTTCTACTCGGCCGAAACCTTGTCTTCTGCGAAGGCATGTCTGCACGAAACGCTGTTGCCTAGAGTGGTCGGCCGTGACATCCGACGTCCAGACGAGTTGCACGATATCCTGGGTGACGGGGTGCGGGGAAACAGAATGGCACGGGCGGGTGTGGAAACCGCGTGGTGGGATCTCATGGCTCGCAGGGACGGACGATCCTTGACCGACCTTGTCACCCAACGCTTGGCTGAACTCGCGGTTTCGTCCGAAGCCTTGAAGACATCGAGTACGGTTGCGTGCGGCGTGGCGATCGGCATCCCAGCGAATGAAGACCTCGCAACACTCGAAGACGATGTTCGGCACGCGGCACGGCGGGGATACCAACGGGTGAAGCTCAAGGTGCGCCCCGGGTGGGATCACGATCCTGTTTGCGCAGCGCAGCGGGTGCTGAAGTCGGAGGGCGTAGAGCTACCCATCTGGGTCGATGCGAATGGAGCCTACGATCGCACGCGTCACTGCAACGAACTCGAGGCACTCGACAATCTCGGCCTGCTGTTTATCGAGCAGCCGTTCGCGGAAGAATGTCTTTGGGATGCGAAGATCCAGAACGACGAATCGCGCACACCAGTGTGTCTCGACGAATCTCTGGTATCGGATGACGTCGCCCGGCAGCTAGTCGACATGGACGGTCCGCTGATTTGGAATCTCAAGGTGCAGCGGTTGGGAGGACTGGAAGAGACCTGCCGAGTGTATGCTCGCGGTGTGGCGTCCGGAGCCAAGATCTGGGTGGGTACCATGCCCGAGACCGGCGTTGGGGCACAGGCGGCGCTCGCGGTGGCGGCGCACGCGGGTTGCGTATACCCCACCGACCTCGAGCCGTCGGACAGGTGGTACGAACCTGCCACGGACATCGTCGAGTTGCAGATGACCGATGCCGGAACGATGCGCGTCCCAGACCGCGGACCCGATGTGCCTACGGCCGGCCGCGCCACACTGCTGTTCGAACTCGGTGAGAACGATTCGTTCGGTTCTTGATTTCCGTCGGTCAACAGGCTAATCACGAATCGGCCGGCGGACGATTGCCCGCAGCGCGGCGAGCGATCGGTGCCTGTCCCGACCCCAGCGAAACCAGACCAGATGCCCGGTAGGATCTGTAACGAATGCGGTAAGAACGCCCCGAAAGGTGCCTTTCGTTGCCCGGAGTGTGGGGCGATGTTTGCGACCGATGGCACGGACAGGATGGCGGCCATTGCCGAGCAAGTGGGTCTGGCGCTGGGCGATCACTACCGGGTCGAGGAGCTGATTGGGAAGGGCGGTGCGGCCATCGTGTTTCGGGTTCGCGATGAACGACTCCATCGCAGTCTCGCCGTGAAAGCGCTCAACCCCGATCTGATGGCGAGCACGGAGCTGGCCACCCGATTTCGGCGCGAGGCGAGGACGGCGGCCGCGCTCAATCACCCGAACATCGTTCCCATTTTCTTCGTCGGTGGCGACCAGCACATACCGTGCTTTGCAATGCCGCTCGTGGAAGGAGAGTCGCTAGGTGCTCGCATTCGCCGCGAAGGCCAGTTGCCGATGGACGTGGCCTTGGGAATCGCAAAAGACATCGGTTCGGCGCTCGACTTCGCACACGGAGCGCAGGTGATTCACCGTGACGTCAAACCCGAAAATATCCTCCTGGAATTCACGACTGGTCGAAGTCTCCTATTGGATTTTGGTATTGCCAAGGCGTTGCAGGAGGGCGACGCGGACTTGACGCAATCCGGGGTGGTCATCGGGACGCCGCACTACCTGTCGCCGGAGCAGGCGGCCGGTGAGAAGGTGATCGACGGGCGAGCCGACGTCTATAGCTTGGGTGTGGTCGTATATGAAATGCTTGCGGGTCGTCCGCCGTTCACGGGTACAACGCCGCAAGCGATCTTCGCGCAACACGTGTCCGCCGAGTTGCCTGCCCTCGGCGATCATCGGCCGGGTTTGCCGGCGGCAGTTACCGACGTACTCCGCAAAGCGACGGCGAAGACGCCGGCGGATCGCTTCGATCTCCCCGGGAATTTCGTACGGGCGCTCGAGCGTGCGTACGGCCGGCGGAGCCTGCGGACCTCCGGATCAACCGTCGTCGGAACACAGCGCTCGTCCGATATGAACTTATTCCGTACGCTCGATGTAAAGGCCGAAGAGCCCGCGATTCGGACGTTGCTCGAGACCGAGAACTTTGCCGACCTCGCGGCCGCGGCGGAGAGTGTGGAGCAGTTTTTACGAAACGCGGCCGGAAAGGGCGATTGGCGGAGTGTAAGCGACGCGATTCGGGCGTTGCGACGCCGTTCGCAAGATCGGCGGCCGGCGTTCCGCGACCCGGCGGTCCGTGTGCTCGAACGCATCAGCGACAGCGCGGAGGTCGTCGAGTCCCTTGCCACAGGGTGGAAGAGCGGCGACGAACAGACTCAAGCACAGTTGGAGGACGCCCTGACGGCCTCACCGGGTCTGGCTGGGCATCTGCTGGACCTCGCGATCCGCGAGCGGAGCGCGGTGCTGATGCTTCTGTCGGATCGGGTCGGGGCACTCACAGATGGGAGAGTCGATGCACTCGCCCGCGACAGCAGGGTCGGGGTTGTCCAAGCCTTCGTTTCCGCATTGAGAGAGAGTCTGCGACCCGCACATGTGGTGGAGCGCTGGATGGCCCTCGTGTTGCAGCATCCCAAACCAGAAGCGCGCGGGCTGGCGGTCGAGGCTGCCGGCGAGCGCGGGGGGACGCTAGCCGAGCGTCTCGGCCGGCTTGCCCTGGGTGACGCGGCAGTCGAGGTGAGGATCGCGGCGTTGGGAACGTTGGGCAAATCGGGACGCCGCGAAGCGCTGCCGGACCTGGCACAATTTCTCGAACACGGGTCGACGAGCGAACAGTTGGCGGCCGCCAAGGCTCTGGCCGACCTCGGATCGGAGGCGGCAGCCCCGGTGCTGAGCCGGGTGTTCGAGCGAAAACGCATGTTCCGCAAGGAACGCGGACCGCTACAGGAGGCCGCCGCTGCCGCCCTGGCGCGGCTTCCCTCCAAGGCCTCGCGCGACACGCTGCGACTGCTCCTAGGGGATCGGAATGAGCGGATTGCCCACATCGCCACGGCCGCGATCGGGGAGTCGGGCGAGGCCGTCGAAGGTTAGCAAAAACCGTGCTTGTGTTAGGAAAAGATTAGAGTAATTTTTGTCAGGCGGTCGCATGTGAAGTTTTTCACTAAGCCCTCGCGGCCGGTTCCGTTGCTCGAAAACTCGATTGAGAAGTAGCTGTCGCGGCAGTTCGGCAGCGGCGTACGCTCACTTGCCGCCCCACAAGGGGATCGATGACAGGAAAAGTCCGGCCGTTAGCCAAGGGGATAGCGGCGCTTGCCTTGGTTGGACCGGTGCTCTACGTGGTCCTACAGGCAGTCCAGGCACAACCAACCACACAGCAAACGGCTCCATACATCGCTCCAATCGATGTCGATACGACCGGTCTCCCGGGTCCGCTTCAGCCCGTTTTCTACAGACACGACATCCACGCCGGCCAGTACGAGATGGACTGCCGCTATTGTCACTACGCGGTCGAGGTGAGTTCGAGTCCGGGACTCCCGAGCCTCGACACCTGCATGGGTTGTCACCTGATCGTCGGCGGGGCCAATCCGGAGGTTGCCAAGGTCCGTGAGGCGTTCAACGAAGGACGACCCATCGAGTGGGTTGAAGTCCACAAACTCCCGTCCTTCGTGCACTTCCCGCACATGCGACACGTGAAAGCAGATATCCAGTGTCAGGATTGCCACGGCGAGGTCCAGCGAATGGCAAAGGTCTACCAGTTCGCCTCGTTGAAGATGGGATGGTGCCTCGAGTGTCACAGAAGCGAAGGGGTAACTACCGACTGCACCGCCTGTCACTACTAGGTAGCGAATGGCCAAGCAGATAGATCGTAGACGATTTTTGAAAGTCCTCGGCGTTACGGGAGGCGGCGTGGCGGCGACCGGGTGTTCCACCGACGCCCCCGAGAAGCTCATACCGTATCTCGTACCACCCGAAAACCAGATCCCAGGCGTTGCCACGTATTACGCCACCACGTGTCGGGAATGCCCCGCCGGTTGTGGTATGCACGTCCGGGTCCGCGAAGGCCGTGCTGTGAAGGTGGAGGGGAATCCCGGCAGTCCGGTGAATGGCGGGAAGCTCTGCGCGCGAGGCCAGGCCTCGTTGCAGGGACTCTATAACCCGGATCGTCTCCGTGGACCAATGGTACGTTCGGCCGCTGGTGGTTTCGAGCCCATCACCTGGGACGACGCGTATGCGCGCATCGCGCAGCGGTTGGGCCAGGCTTCGGCCAACGCTGTAGCGTTCGTGACCGGAAACGAGGCCGGCTCTTTCGATCGGTTGGTGAACGAATGGCTTGCGGCCGTCGGTTCGCCAAACGGGCGGTTGGTTTTCGAGGCCTTTGGTTACGAGGCGTTGCGGTTTGCCAACCAACAAGTTTTCGGCATCGACGCTTTGCCGTCCTATCACTTCGCCGATGCTCACTACGTGCTCTCCTTCGGCGCGGACTTTCTCGAGACGTGGATGAACCCCGTGCGGAACACGCGGGAATTTGCGGACGCGCATGCGATTCGCGACGGTGAGATGGGCCGCTACGTGCATATCGAGCCGCGGATGAGCCTGAGCGGGATGAACGCCGACGAGTGGATCGCCCCGATTCCGGGCACCGAGGCCGTTCTGGCATTGGCGATTGCCAACGTGGTGCTCACCGACCACGGCGACAGCGCGCCGTCGGACGTGTTCCGCGTGCGGCAGCTGCTGACCCAGTACGACCCCGAAACCGCGTCGGCGACGTGCGGCGTACCGGCTGACACCGTCCGGCGTTTGGCGGCGGAGTTTACCGAGGGCCCGAGCATGGCGCTGGCGGGCGGAATGGGGAACCAGCACGGCGAGGCCCACGCCACGGCCGCTGCGGTCAACATTCTCAACTACGTGGCCGGCAACGTCGGGCAGACCGTGACGTTCGGTTCGAACCCTGATCCGTCCGCCGGATCCACCTACGCGGGTTTGGCTGATCTCACGCAACGGATGAGTGACGGTAACATCGAGGTGCTGTTCGCCCACGGAGCCAACCCGGCGTACAACGCCCCGAGCGGATTGGGATTTGCACAGGCGATGGGCCAGGTTGGTTTCAAGGTGAGCTTCGCGCGCGTGATCGATGAGACCGCTGCGCTGGCCGACCTGATCCTTCCCGATCACGACCCGCTCGAGCAGTGGAACGATTTCGAGCCACGTGCCGGCACGTTCCTCTTGCAACAGCCGGTCATGCAGCCGGTGTTCGATACCCGGCAGAGCGGCGACGTCCTGCTCGCCCTGGCGGCGCAGATGGGTGGCACCGTGGCGAACCGTTTGGCGGCCCAGAACTATAAGGAATACCTCCAAAACTCGTGGCGTCGCCGGCGGAACCAACTCGGCGGTCGCGCCTTGGCCTTCGACGATTTCTGGAACGCGTCGCTGCAGGCTGGCGGAGTGCATCTACCGGAGCCGCGTATCGCGACGCGGCTGGATCGTAATGTCGGCGGGCTCACGTTCGCGACATGGTCGGCTTCCGGCGGATCCGGCGACCTCACCCTGATTGCGTATCCGTCCTCCGTCTTCTTCGACGGTCGCGGTGCGAGTCGCCCGTGGTTGCAGGAATTGCCCGACCCCGTTTCCAAGATCACTTGGGGTTCGTGGGTCGAGATCCATCCGGACACGGCCGCGGAACGCGGGATTGTCGACGGAGATTTTGTCGAGGTGGCATCTGCAGCGGGCACGGCGGTCGCGCCGGCTTTCCTGTATCCCGGGGTGCGGCGCGACGTTATCGCGATGCCGTTAGGGCAGGGGCACTCAGAACTCGGCCGATACGCTCAAGGTCGCGGCGCCAACGTGTACGACGTGTTGGACGGTGCGCCAACGGCGTTCGGCGGCTTGTCACACTATCAGTCGGTGACGATTCGGCTCACCGGCGAGCACGAAGTCCTCGCGACGACGGCCGGTCGGAGTCGGCAGATGGGGCGGGGGATTGCGCAGAGCACCACGTTCGATGAAGTCGTATCAGGCGAAGCGCACGCGGCTCACGCAGAGCACGCGGCCGAAGTGCCCGAGAAGATCGAGCGCGTGCTCGACGAATGGCAAGCGGCGCAAGATCGCGAGCGAGCCATCGGCAACTATGCCGCCGAACATCCGCGGTGGGGATTGGCCGTCGATCTCACACGGTGCACCGGGTGCAGCGCCTGCGTCACCGCCTGTCACGCGGAAAACAACATACCGGTCGTCGGCAAAGAAGGCGTGCAGCGCGGTCGGGAGATGTCGTGGCTGCGCATCGAGCGCTACTTCGAGGGTGGCGAGGGCGACGAGCCGCTGACGGTCGAGATTCTACCGATGATGTGCCAGCAGTGCGGACGCGCTCCGTGCGAGCCGGTGTGCCCGGTGTTCGCGGCGTATCGTACGCCTGACGGACTCAACGCCCAGATATACAACCGTTGCGTCGGGACGCGGTACTGCAGCAACAACTGCCCGTACAAGGTCCGATACTTCAACTGGTTCGAGCATTCGGATCCCAGCTACGCCACGTACTCGTTCGCCGAGCCGCTGCAGTTGCAACTGAACCCGGACGTTACGGTGCGTTCCAAAGGCGTCATGGAGAAGTGTACGTTCTGCGTCCAGCGGATACGCGGCACGCAGAATCAAGCAGCGCTCGAGGACCGGGAGATAGCCGACGGAGAGATCATGACGGCGTGCCAGCAATCCTGTCCTGCCGACGCCATCACCTTCGGCGACTTGAACAATGCC
>JAPULP010000121.1 GCA_027294815.1 Gemmatimonadota bacterium
GCCGACGACGGTAGCGTGATCCGGCTCTTGCTTGGGAGCGGAATGAAGCTGGTGGCCGTTGGAGGTGCGCTCGGCCTGGGACTCGCGTTCGTCGTGGCGCGATCGCTTCAGAGTTTGCTGATCGGGATCGATTCGTTTGATACGATGACGTTCCTCGCCGTACCGATCGTCCTCGGCGGTGTCGCCGTAATAGCGGCATACATCCCGGCCCGACGGGCCAGCGGCGTCAATCCGATCACCGCGCTGAAAGCCGAATAGGGAAAGCCCCTCCCTCCTGTCTGCAGAACTGGCGAGCTTGATGGACGAGATGCATGAGGCTGCCAGAAAGGGCTCCGGCCGAGCCCTGGCAGCGTTGTCCTTTTGTCTTCGATCGGATCTGAAATGAAACGGCAGTTGATCGTTTTCGTTCTTGCCAGCATCGCACCCGGTCCTGCTAGTGCGCAGAGCGATGGCAACGCTCCCCTGATTCTCGAGTTGCCAGCAAGCACTCGCGCCTTGGGGCTTGGTGGGGCATTCGTGCTGTCGGGCGCAACCGCCGACGGACTCTTTTACAATCCGGCGCTGGTCAACTCGGCCCGTGGATTCGGGATCGATGTGCAGCGCTATCGCTCCACGGCTACACTGGGCACCGTCGCGGTTGCCAGAGCCCTTGGCAGCGGCGGCTTGGCCATCGGCGTTCAAGTGCTGTCGTTTTCCATGCTCGGCGGAACGGTCATCTCGGTTCCCGACAACGCTGGGGCCCTCCTCCAGAATGGACCGATCGGCGCGTCGGAATTCGTGGCCCCGCTGGGTTATGCGCAGGTCATCAAAGGATTCCGCGTGGGTGTGGCGGGAAAGATCATCGAGCAACGCATTGGGAACGCCCGAGATGGCACCGTGGCGTTGGACATTGGCATCATCCGGAGATTCTTCGGAATTACGTGGGGCATTTCGGGACAGAACGTCGGGCGCGGCCTGACGACCGGCACCAGTAGCGTTTCCGTGCCCCTACCTCACCGCCTGACATTCGGTGCTTCCACCTCGAGTCGTCCGTTGGGCCCGCTCGACGTGTTAGCCGCCGCCGCGGTATCCCGGCGGCGCGACGGTGAGATCATTCCGGCAGGAGGAATCGAAATATCCTGGTGGCCGGTAATCGGACGGACGTTTACGGGACGGATCGGCTTGCGCCGGGTCCCCGGCGACGGAGGCAGCCCGGTTACGTTCGGGGTCGCCTTCACTTCCGATACGTTCACCTTCGAGTACGCCCTAGAGGAGTTCGACGGGCCCGGTGCGTCGCACCGGTTCGGGGTCAGGTGGAGATAGTCCCGAGTGGCCAGTGGCCAGTGGCCAGTGGCCAGTGAGCTATCGGGTACAACTTCTACTTCCAACTACCTAGCTGCCTACTGGTTACTGGCTACTGGTTACTGACCCCGAAGCTCAACGGCCGCGGGGAAAACCCTACGTCGTCCACCACCACGGTACCGGCCGGCTCGAGGTCGAACAAAAACCGCACCGCACGTATGGTCTCCAAGTTCAGCTGCGGATTCCGCGAAACAAAATCCAACAGCCGAATCGAGTAGCTCTGGAGCACAAGATCGTAGTTCTGTTCGTACGGCTGCCGACGCCTGACACGCATCTCGAGCGGCTTCCGCACAGGACCGTACCGGCTCAGGGGAACCCGGGCGACCTGACCGGCCGCGTCCTCGACCTCGACGCTCAGATCGATGCGCGGCTTTTCCTCTTCGTCTTCATCTCGGTCGTTGCGACTGGCCTCGTCAGACTCGCGACCCTGTGAGGAATCGGCCCGGTTGTCCGAGCTATCGCGCGCCGGTCGGCGGGGACCAGGTTTGGCCTTTGTCGGCGCCAGCAAGAAATCCAATGTGGAGTTTTCGTCAAGATTCCACTCGCTGGCCAGAGTACGGGGCAGCCTGATGGCATACGACGCCGGTTCACCCAACGAATCGGGCTCCGCACCGGCTACGCGGTTGTTCCACCCCAACCACACCGCCTGGTTTTCCTGCGAATTGGAAGTCGTGGGCCGATTGCGTGAGCGAAGCATGAGTTTAGCTTCGCGCCACGTACCTAGACTGTCGCCATGCAGTGTCGTTCCCTTTGCCGTACCCGACGTCACGTCGATGTCTTCTTCAAACGTGGCGACCGGCCTGAACTCGCTCCCTTCAAAACGCGTGACATACATCGTCTTCGGTAGCCAACCCCCGATCACGCGGTGGTCGCGGAACATCGGCAAATACTCGTCCTGGTCTTTGAGCGTGGTCTCGAGAAAGGCAGAGATGTAGAGCCGGGTGACTTCACGCTGATCTTCTGGATCCATCAACGCCCTGAGGTCGAGAATACGGCCGCTTCGCGCACCGTTGTCCTTGTTGCCCCACACGGTATTCCACTGCCCATGGTTGGCCCGGTATACGTACACGGCCGCCTTGAAATGCGGCTTTCCGTCGGTGAACTGAACGCGGTGATACAGGCGCAGGCCTTGGAAGCTCGAGACGTCGCCGTCGTGCGAACCATGGAAAACGAGGTAGTTCACGTTTTCGACGGGCACGCGCCTGCCCGTGGGGAGATATTGGCCGTCGACCGGTGCAATCGCAACGATCGAGCGAATGCCGAAGTTGAAATCGAATTCGACAGACGCGTCATCGGGATAGCGCTCGAGTGTATTGAACGCTGCGGCGTGCCCCACCGCCTCCCCACCGCGGGAATGCCCCATCAATGCGATGCGGTCAAGATCGACTTTGCCGAAGAAAGGATTGTCTTCGTCACTATTGAACCCCCGCCAAGCTTCGAGATGCTTGAGAAGCAACCACCCCCGTGCATCGTTCTCTTGACGTATGCCTCCATTGACGAAGTTCTCGTCTACCGAAGTCAGAATGAATCCACGGCTGCCGAGTAATTCCCCCAGGTAACCGTATCCGGGATCCGAGAAATCGCGCATGTTGTGGTTTCCATGGACGATCAGCACTAGCGGGAACGGTCCGTCGCCTTCGGGATACCACACCCGTCCGTTGATCGGAAATTCCTTAGGCGTGAAGCCCCAATACGAATTTCGACTCTTGGCTTGTTGTCCGAGATCGACCAACTTCGACGCATCGACGGTTTCGGTGGTAATGGTCACCGAATCCCGGAATTCAGGCCGGCGCTTGTCGGTCCCGCTGCCATAGTACAGCTTCCCGACCGAGAACGCGCCCGGCCGCGCGGGATTGGGCGCATCCAGCAGCTGTTGCGACAGCACGACGTCCGCATCGTTAGGGGCTAGCTTCAACGCACCGCTGCACCCGGACGACGCACCGAGCAGCGCTACCACGACCGTGCACTTTCGCAATCCTACCATGGTCTAGTCCGGGGCCTTGCCTTCAATAGGTCGCTTAGGTGCTAGCTCTCGGGCTTGTACCGCCAGGCAGCGATGCCTTCGCCAACGGGAGTGAGCTGGAAGCGGTCCGTTGCTTTCGAGGTCAAAGTTCGTGCCGACACCGCCTCCGTGGTTACGACGCGCCCGTCGAAATCCACGAACTCAAACACGATAGCGGGAACGGACGTCTCCCCTTCCTTCAAATTGGAAATCGTCCCCCGCACCTGGTACCCGGCATCGCGGGGCTCGAAGATCTCTATTTCGACGTCGAAGGTCAGATCTTCAATGCGCTCCAGCATGTCGAGCGTGGCCGCCGTGTCACCGTTCAGCTGGTAGGCAGCGGCGAGCAAACGCAGGGAGTTCTCGTTCGCCGGATCGATTTCGAGTAGACGCTTGCTCACGCCCAGCATCTCCTTCGCGGCGTCCTCCCGCACTTCTCGCTCCTCTTCCAACGGCGTTTCGGTACTGTCGCGCGGTTTTGCGATCGCAAAATAACTCTGTGCCAGGTTGTAAACACCGTCGCGGTAGTGACTATTCTTTTCCAACCCCACCACGAACGCCCGAACTGCTTGCTGGTACCGATTCGCCTGGAAGAGCGAAACGCCGGCGGAAAACACATCGAGGTCGGTCATCGCCTCGGCGTGCTCGAGAATCGTGTCGGTAAACGCGAGCGCCTCTTCGTTGCGTCCACTGGCCTCGAGAACCTGCAGCAGGCCGGTCAGTGCTTCGCGATCGTTCGGGTTGACCTGGCGGTACTGCGCATACCACACCGCGGCCGAGTCCCACTGCTGCAACATGTGGTGAAGCCGGCCGGCGTTGAACAACGACGTGATGTAGCTCTCCTCGTAGTCCCCCTCCGTTTGCCCCATCCCAATCGTTTTCTTGAACAGCTCGAGGGCCCCGGGAATGTCGTCCTGCGCGAGCAATACGCTTGCGAGATAGTAGGGGACAAAGGGCTCTTTGGTGGAAATTTGATCGGCCTGGGCAAGCGCGTCTCGTGCCGCGTCGAGGTCGTTGACCTCGAGAGCTTCGGCACCTTCGGTGTACAAAGGAACCCAGATCGACCGACGCAGGTTGTCCATGTCTTCGGCGCAATCCGGATACAGCGCTTCGGCCTTGGTAAGCGCCGAATCGGCACCCGGCAGATCGAACTCCATGGCGTATGCGCGGCCGAGAAAATACCACACACCAGCGTTGGCTTCCTCACCGGCTTCGAGCGCGTCCACCAAGACGCGTTTTGCGTCGGCGATCGAGCGCTCACGTTGTTCGTCCGATCGCGCCTCGGTTGCCGCTTTGATGTACAACTCGGCATTCCTGACGAGAAAGTGCTGCGTGTCCAGCTCGCAGTTGGGCGGCATGTAAATCACGAAGCCTTGTGCCGAAACCGGCCCAGCCGCACCCAACAGCGCCACAGTAGCTACTCCTGCCCAAACCACTCGCTTCATGCGAACAAGATCCTTTCTATGATCTCTCTGCCCGGCCGGAGCCGCCAAACATTCGTAGGCTCGGACGCACGTAGGGGATGCGTCCGCTTTGCCGACTACAGCCGATCGCCAACCCGCGGCGGAACCGGCTCTCCGCTATAGTACCCTACAATCACGGAAATGGTACTGTTCTGGAGGGGTTCCCAGACAACCACCAAATGTCGCCGGTATCAACGATAAAGCCAACCGGCACCCGTATTGAAGACCACCACGGAATCCGCTGGTCCGATGGTTCCGTCCGCAGCCAGCTTTTCAAGCGCCACCACGGCCGCTCCGCCCTCTGGGCACATGTCGATTCCCTCCTCTGCCCCAATCCGGGCCGCAGCCGCCTGCAATTCTGGGTCGGACACGGCGAGCGCCTTCCCACCACACTCCTTGAGTGTCCTCAGCATGACCTTGCCTCCTAGCGGCCCCGGCACTCTGAGCCCATATGCGATCGTCTCGGGATTCTGCCACGGCTCCGTAACCGACGCACCCGCGTCAAACGCCCTGACCACAGGTGCGCACCCGTCCGACTGAACGCTATACAGGCGGGGAAGCGGGCCCGCGATCCACCCGGCGTCTCTTAGCTCCTTGAACGCTTTCCACATCCCGATCAATCCCGTCCCGCCGCCGGTGGGGTAGATGATACAATCCGGCAGCGACCACCCCAACTGCTCGGCGATTTCGATCCCCATCGTTTTCTTGCCCTCGATCCGATAGGGCTCGCGCAACGTCGATACGTCGAATGCACCGCCCGAGGCAGCGAACTCCCGCGCCGCCTTACCACAATCGCCGATGTGTCCGTCCAGCAGTTGGAGATCCGCCCCGAATAACTCTATCTGCTCCAGGATGCGGAGGGGCGTGGTCCTAGGTGCGTACACCCGCACGGCCGTGCCGGCCTGCCGGCCATAGGCTGCCAACGCCACACCCGCATTCCCGGCGGTTGGAATGACGAAGGACCGGACACCCGCCCTGACGGCTCGTGTCACCGCGGCGGACAAACCACGCGACTTGAACGAGCCGCAAGGATTCTGCCCTTCGTCCTTGATCCAGACCGTTTCGACGCCGGAAGCACGCTCCAAGCTAGGCACCCGCAGCAACGGCGTGCACCCCTCACCCAGCGTCACCGGCTCCTCGTCCTCGTCGAGCGGCATCCACTCGCGGTACCGCCACATATCCCACGCACGTGAGGCCAGCCGTGCCTTGACATCAGGGTCCGGCGCTTTGGAGTACGTCACCAGCCACGGTTCGCCGAGGCTCGAGACGGTCGGCAAGCCCGACGCGTCGTGTGTCTCGTCCGAGGCCGAGCAGACGAGTGACCAGTGGTACGTCATGCGCTCACGTGGTTGAGGATGCGTTCAGCCAAACGCGTGGAGAGTCCGGGCAGGGTGGCGATCTCTTCGACGGTCGCCAAACGAACACCTGCCAAACTGCCGAACCGCTCCAAGAGGGCCCTTCTGCGTGAGGGCCCGACGCCCGATATGCTCAGCAGCTCCGAGGTTATGGTGCGCTCAGACCGTTTCTTGCGACTGTACGAGACGGCGAACCGGTGCGCCTCGTCACGCGCACGCTGCAAGAGTTTGAGCGACGGTGCGTTGCGAGGCAGGCGGAGACTCTCCTTGCGGCTAGGAAGAAAAATCTCTTCATCGCGTTTGGCAAGGCTCGCAAGTGGAAGATGGTCGAGGCCGTGTTGGGAAAGCGCCGCTCTGGCGGCATTCAGCTGACCTTTGCCACCGTCGATGACCATCAAGTCGGGCAGCTTCTTTTCTTCCGCCACCCTACGTGCGACAAAACGAGATACGACTTCGTGCACGGCGGCAAAATCATCCTGTTGCGCGTCCTCAGCTTTGATCTTGAAACGACGATACTCCGCTTTCTTGGGCCGTCCCCCCTCGAACCAGACGAGTGAGCCAACGGTGTCCTTCCCCTGATTCGTCGAGATATCGATGCAAACCAAGTTGCGCGGGACCGCGGTCATTCCGAGATCGCGCCCGAGGGCATACACCGGATCCTCCACACGCTCGTCCGTCTCGAGTGACTCGATCTTCAGGCTCTCGAGCAAATGCCTGGCGTTTTGGTCAGCCAGCTCGACCAAGCGGTGGTTCACCCCGCGTTGCGGAATGACCCACCGCGTTCCGGGAAGGAGGTCTCGGATCTTGTCCAACTCGGAGGGCGGAAAAGGAAGGACGGCCCTTCGACCTCTTGCCACGGCCGTGACGTAATAACGCACGAGAAACGCACTGAAGATGGCTTCGTCCGGTTCTCCCGCCAGGTTCGTCAAGAATCGGTGTTCGACGGCGACCACTTTGCCCTGACGGACACGAAGAATCACCCCCACCGCGTCGTCACCGTCCCTAGCGAACCCAATAGCATCGGCGTCTCCAGCTCCGACGACCTCCATCGTCTGGGGCTTTTCGACCTGCTCCAACCACCGGATCGCATTGCGAAGTTCGGCCGCACGTTCGTATTCCAGCCTTGCTGCTGCTTTCTCCATCCGCTCGCGCAACCGGGTCCTGACCTCCACGGTCTTGCCGTATAGGAAGGCAAGGACGTCGTCGATCATCGCGCGATAGTCCGCCTGCGACTGCCACGCTACACAAGGAGCGAGACACCGATGGATGTGATAGTCCAAACACGGCCGGTCCGGCCGATCGGCCGGTAGATCGTAGTGGCACGATCGGACGGTGAAGATGCGCCGAATCACGCGAAGCGTTCTTCGCAGCACGCCCACGTCGGTGTACGGCCCGAAATACAGCGCACCTTCGATATCGAGACGCCGTACGACCAACACGCGTGGAAACGGCTCGCCCACGGTCACCGCAATCCGCGGATAGCTCTTATCATCGCGCAACTTGATGTTGAATTTCGGCTGATACTCCTTGATCAGATTGTTCTCGAG
>JAPULP010000122.1 GCA_027294815.1 Gemmatimonadota bacterium
CCGAAACGGTGAAAAAATGATGGCCGCGTCATTCGACACGGCGTCGGGCACTCCCGGAACTCCATCGGTGCTGTTCGAGGGGCGATACGTGCCCGGTACCAACGTCCGGGGTTACGACCTCGCGGTGGATGGCCGTTTCATCATGGTGAGAACGCCGGATGAATCTCTGCCTAGGCAAGTCAACGTCGTGCTCAACTGGTTTGAGGAGTTAAAGCGGTTGGTACCGGGCGGTTGACCGGACTCATTTTAGTTCCCTATGACCGGGATCTGGCCATCCTGGGGATCATGGTGAAAATTGCGACCCGGCCTGCGGTGGCGTGATTTTTGTTGGAGGGACGGTCGAGGCGGGAATTGACACGGATTGAACCCAGCGTTAGCGTAGCCTTGGTATTGTCCTCCGTTTGTGAGGATAGCCCCGACGCGGGGGGATAATGCCGCGGACAATGATGAAAGCTCGGTAGCTGCGGGACGCCCGGACTCCGAGGAACATCAGTCACCATCAAGGAGTACGGCAAATGCGCGTCGCAGGCACCGTCAAGTGGTTCAACGACAGCAAGGGATTTGGTTTCATCCAGCGTGAGGACGGCGAGAAGGATTGTTTCGTCCATCACACCGCCATTCAGGGCGAGGGTTTCAAGTCGCTCAAGGAAGGCGAGAAGGTCGAGTTTGACGTCGTCGATGGCCAGAAAGGCCCCGCGGCAGAGAACGTGACGCCGGTGGAAAGCTGAATCCACTCTTCTGACGGCGAAACGCGAGGGCTGTCCCAGCACGGGGCAGCCCTTTTGCGTGCTTGTCGGAAATCTCCTGTTGAAGAGCGGTCGTAAAATGGCAGACCCCTCACTATTTAGTTCGGTCGGCGAGCGCAACATTCCGCTTGCGCATCGAATGCGTCCCGAAAAACTCGAAGAGTTCTTGGGACAAGAACAGTTGCTCGGTCCCGGAAAACCGCTGCGCGACACCATCGAACGCGGGGCCGTCGGGAGCATGGTGTTCTGGGGGCCACCGGGTTCGGGAAAGACGACGCTCGCTCGATTGGTGGCCAACTATACCGACCGCGCATTTGAGTCGTTCAGCGCCGTTACCGAGGGCGTACCTCGCGTTCGCGAAATCATCAAAGAAGCACAGCAACGTCGAGAACTCGAGGGCCGCGGAACCATCTTGTTCTGCGACGAGATTCACCGATTCAACAAAGCGCAACAGGACGCATTCCTCCCATGGGTGGAAGAGGGCGTCATCACGTTGATCGGTGCAACTACGGAAAACCCGTCTTTCGAACTCAACTCCGCTTTGCTCTCGCGCCTGAGGGTGTTCGTGTTGCAACCGCTCGAGCCGCAACACATTCGCGCGATCATCGAAGGGGCATTGAGTTGCCTCGCCGAAGACACAGTCGGATTGGCGTTTGCCGAGAACGCCGTCGATCTGCTGGTGCGCCATGCGGACGGCGACGCCCGTCGGGTGTTGAACGCTACCGAGGCCGTGGCGGATCACGTTCAATCTCTCGATCCTTCACCCGAGGGGGCTATCTCGGCAGACCTGGTCGAGTCGGTGCTCGAGCGGCGTGTGGCCCGCTACGACAAATCGGGAGAAGAGCATTACAACCTCATCTCCGCGTTGCACAAAGCCGTACGGGGAAGTGACGTGGAGGGAGCGCTCTACTGGTTGGCACGGATGATCGACGGTGGTGAAGACCCTCTTTACCTCGCACGCCGTGTCGTGCGGATGGCCTCCGAAGACATCGGGCTGGCGGACCCGAGGGCGCTGTCCATCGCTCTCGCCGCGAAGGACGCGTATCACTTTCTCGGTTCTCCCGAGGGGGAACTGGCCCTTGTGGAGGCCGTGATCTACCTGGCGACGGCACCGAAGTCGAACCGGACGTACGAGGCATGGAGTCGCGCGCAGCAAGCGGCCCGGGAGCATCCCGCGGAACCGGTTCCATTGCATGTCCGAAACGCTCCCACGGGGCTCATGAAGGAACTCGGGTACGGCAAAGGATATCGTTACGATCATGCAGAAGACGGATTTGCCGCGGGGCAGGAATACTTGCCCGAAGTGCTTCGTGGAGCGCGATGGTACGAGCCCACCGATCAGGGCTTTGAGAAGACGGTAGCCGAGCGTCTCGAGCGGTGGGCTAAGATGAAGGAAACATGAGAGCGTCGGCGTGGATGGCCGTCGTATGCTTGGTGCTGGTCGGCTGTGGCGACTCCTCGGCACCGGAAGGCGGATTGGACCCCAACGTTCCGCCCATCACGCAGGGTAATTGGTACCGACCAGGTGTGGATGCGACGTGGCAGTGGCAACTCCTTGGCACCGTGAACGTCGCCTACGATGTGGATGTGTACGACATCGACCTGTTCGACGTGTCCGCGGGCGTCATTGCGTCGCTTCAGACGTCCGGCAAGCGGGTGATCTGCTACTTCTCGGCCGGTTCGTTCGAGGACTTTCGATCGGATGCCAACCAGTTTGCTCAAGCCGAACTTGGAAATACCCTGGAGGGATTTGCCGACGAGCGGTGGTTGGACATCCGATCG
>JAPULP010000123.1 GCA_027294815.1 Gemmatimonadota bacterium
GTGCGCCGGCGGTCGGGCGACTCCCCAGCCGGCCGCCGCCCCCGCCCCCCCCGCGTCCGCCCCCCCCGCCCCCGCCCCCGCCCCCGCGCCCGGCACTCGCTCCGAAGCCGCCGCCGGCAGACGATGAAACCTGGTCTCGAACACTGGACCACGTATACGATGTTTGGAGCACGATTCCGCTTCTCGTCAGGCCGCCCAGTGACGCCGTCAATTGCTTTGACTCGGACCCGAACTCCGAAACGACTTCCAAGACCTGCCCGAATGTCGGATCGATTCGTGAATCGTTGAGTCGTACCGCACCGGTTTGCGGAACGACATTTGTGGGGTCGACAAAGATGGGTCGATTGGCTTCGCCGGGAAGAGCAAATCCCTGATTGGTATTCAAGTTGATGTCGTTGAAGCCATACTGGCTCACGCCGCGCGTGTAGTTGCCGCTGACCGTGAGCCGTAGCAACGAGGTGAGACTTCTCTGGAGACTCAGGGACGCACGCCAGGCCTTGGGAGAGGTGTAGGAGTCGTTGAAAACTGTTGCTGTCGGCGTTCGTGCGAGGGTCACCGACGGTGCACCAACGCACGCCGACGGAATCAGATTCTCGTCTTGTAGGTAGGCGAGCCAATCCGACGTTGGAACGCCCGCGCCAATGCAATTCAGTTCGGACTCCGAGGTCGACAGCCCGGTGGAGGATTGCGCCAACCCGACGACGGAATTGGGGATCGGACTTCGGAACAAGCCGACCCCGCCGCGCACGACGACGGTGGGTGGTACGCCAAACGCGCCCTGCCCGACGGTCCACGTGAAGCCCATTCGCGGGCTCAAGTGCAATTCGGACGGAAGTCGATCGGTGCGTCGGCCGAGGGCCGCGTCGAGGGCGGGGTTGTAGTCGGGCGTGTTCGAAAACGTCGATTGTTCCAGACGCAGGCCATATGTCAGCTGTAAGGCACGGGAGGTACGCCACACGTCGCCGACGTAGACCGCCGCCTCGTAACTCTTTGTCGCGCGTTCGTTGGGTGTGAGCGTTCGCCGGAACGATGCCGGCGTGCCGGCCTCGAGAGCGCTCAGGGAATTGAACGTGAAGGTTCCGAGTCGGTTGTTGGACCGGATACTCGAAGCGCGTTGGGCTGTAAACACGCCTCCCAGCTTGATACGGTGTGCACCTCGGCCGGGGAGCCAGGACAACTCCTCGCTCACTTCGAAGATCGTGTTCTTTGAACTCGTCGGCATCGATGGGTTACCGCCTAGGACCAGCGTCGAGATCCCGACAGATCCGTCGGCAAGATCAGACGCCACCTGCACCCGCCCTTGCGGAAGGAAAAAGAACGGATCGCTGTCTTGGCGTGACGAACTCACGTATGCGCGAACTTCGTTCAATACTTGGAGTCCGAGTCGCGATGCCAGGCTTGCCATCACCCCGTTGCCGGAGGAAGTGGACACGCCGCCGGTTTCAGGCAGGCCGAGTCGCGAGGAGCGCGACGGATCTTGGCTGCTTCGTTGCCAGTCGCCACGAACGGTGAGTGTGTGGTTGTTGGATAGCAGATAATCGAATCGAAGCAACCCAGACAGATTCTCGTTCGATCGAGTATTGGTCGGCACGCTGCTTAAGACGCCGAACCCGTTGGCGATCGATGTAAAACGCGAGATCGAATCGGGAGAAACACCGAGCCGTTGCAAGTCCAACGGCGTCGAGCCCGTCAGCGACGTCAGCGGATCCGTGCGCAATAGTCCTTGGAACGATCCATAGACGAACAGGCGGTTCGACACGAGTGGCCCTCCGAGCCCGCCACTGACCTGATTTTGTGTGAACCCCGAGGTGAACGGCGAGGTCTCGCCACTCTGAAAAGCCAAATCGTCGTCGCGCAGGGAGTAATTGACAGAGCCCTGTACGCGATTCGTACCGCTGCGGGTGATTGCGGAGATGAGCCCACCGCTGAAGCGGCCGCGGGACACATCGTACGTGCTCGTCACAATGCGCGTGTTGCGTAAGCCTTCCTGTGGCACCTGGCCGGTGCCGAACGTCATTCCATCGAGTGTGATGGCGTTGGCGTCGTCGCGCAGACCGGCCACCGAAAAGGCCGCTGCCGTACTGTCCGTCGCATCGATCCCCACCACGCCAGGCACCAAAGTCGCCAGCAGATTCAAATCGCTCGCGTCGATGGGAAGGTTTGCGATTTGTGCCGCTGTCAGGCTCCGCTCAACCGATCCGGGAGTGGGGCGATCCGGGATGCGCACGGGTGTAAGAAACGCCCGGACCTCGATGTCGGTCAGCCGCATTGGTTGGGTCGACATCTGGACGTCCCATACGAGCCGGTCCTCGTCGGCGTACCGCACGAGCGTAAACTGTCTGGGCGACATCCCGATGAACCTGGCAGTCATGCGGTACTGTCCGCCGCCGTCGGGAAAGAGCAGCGTGTATCGGCCCCGGCGGTCGCTTGTGGTGGTCCGGGTAATCTGAGACTCGAGTGAGAGGGCTTCGATCGTGACCCCGTCCATGGGCTGGCTGTCCGGGCCCAGCACGAGGCCGGTCAGAATGTCGGTGGTCGCCCCGATCTGGGCATGCGTGGCCGTGGTTGAGACGCCCAAAAGGACGAAGGCCAGCCACAAGCCGCGAAAGGTCGGGGTGCGAATCGTTCGAACCATTGGATCTTTTGGGTAAGCCCTTCGCGTCTCCGACAAGGAATCTGTACTCAAAACGGGCACTCACGAGGTTATGGGGTCGGACCCGCCGCTTTTCATAGGACAGCCGGGGTGGGCAAACTGTTAAGTCGACGATCCGCACGCGCTAGGGTTTTGCTTTCCTTATATAAAGAAGCAATGCGCCACCGTCCGTGCGACTAATCCATCAAAACTTGACCAAGTGATCCACATCCGCTTCGTAGTCCACTCCAGGCAACCCAAATCCAAACAGCTTGAGAAAGTCCGCCCGGTACCCGTCGAAGTCCGTCAAGTCTTCGAGGTTTTCGGATGTCACTTTGGGCCACAACTCCGTCACGGCCCGTTGCACGTCATCGCGCATTTCCCAGTCGTCGAGCCGAATCAAACCGTCCTCGTCCGTGGTGACCCCGCCATCGGTGTAGAGTCGCGTAGCGAACAAACGTTGCATCTGCTCGATGCAGCCTTCGTGTACGCCCTTCTCTTTCATCACCTTGTAGAGCAGTGAGATGTACAGCGGCACCACCGGAATGGCGGAGCTAGATTGTGTCACGAGTGCTTTCATCACACCGATGTGGGCACTCCCGCCGCGAACTTCAAGCCGCTGGTTGATCTCTCCCGCACCTCGCTCCAGGTCTTCTTTTGCCTTCCCGATCGTCCCCGCCCGGTAGATCGGCCAAGTGATCCCGGAGCCGATGTAGGTGAAGGAGATGGCATTGCATCCGTCGGCGAGCACCCCGGCTGTGTCCAAGGCCTCCATCCACATCTCCCAGTCTTCGGCGCCCATGACCGAGATCGTGTCGGCGACCTCCTGTTCGGACGCCGGCTCGATCGTGATCGGCTTGACCAGCTTCTTGTCCGTGTCCAGTGTCAT
>JAPULP010000124.1 GCA_027294815.1 Gemmatimonadota bacterium
ACAAGCAGCGACGCGCTGTAGATACGTGAGCTGTCCCCGAGCGATTCGTAGAGGTTCACGAGCGACCCGACGAAGGTCACCAAGAGCAGTCCGAAAGCCACGTAGTGGTACGTAGGTACCATCCGCCCGTGGTTTGCGTAGCTCTGTGCCGGGCTCTCAGTCATCACGAATCCTTTCCTGTTGCTAGCACGCTGAGGAAATCGAGCGTCCCGGCGGGGACTCGATCGTCAGTCCGTCGGCACGAGCCGCCGCAGTTCCTCGAAGAAGCCTTCGACCACCACCACCCGAAAGTCCTCGCTGTTTTCGACCATCAGAAAGCGACCGTCGGGTGCCACGTCATACCGCTGGTGTCCCATCAGGTCCAGTGTGTACGGGCCGTCGAAGAGCAGCTCCGGCGGCGACACCTCGATCTCTGGCGTGAGGGCGATTTTGGCACCCACGACTTTGCTGCCTTGCCGAAAATAGAGCTCCGAGCCGTCGGCTGACCAGACGGGCGACAGCCCACCGTCGATCGAGACGGGGGTTCGCCCACCCGGCCCGGGAAATGGCACGACGTATACCTGATATTCACCACTTTCGTCGCTGACGTACGCCACCACGCTGCCGTCGGGCGAGAAGCGCGCGGACCGCTCGTTGGCGGGCCCGGTCAGAAACGGCTCGGGGTCCCCTTCCGTCGGCAGCATCCAGACATCCGACTGGTTGTTGAAAAACGCGAGGTACGCGCCGTCAGGCGACCAGGATGTGGGTACTAGACGATATCCTTGGAGAAGCGTCTCCTCTGCTTCACTTCCGTCGGCCACTCCGCGACGGATTGCTTCGTCGTCGTTGTTGTAGAACGCGGCCCGTTCGTTGTCCGGATGCCAAACGGGAAAGTTGCTCCCCGTGGAGACGAGCCCGCGACGGGCAAGATCGGTGGCATAGATCGCCCCCCCGTCGACGAGGAGGGCCCATGCGCCGTCGGCCGACAGATCTAGGTGGGTGTAATCACGGCGCTCCCCCGGTATCGGCAAGGCGGCGCCCTGTCGATCGACCCACACCAGTCCCGCAGTGCCCAGGGCTCGTTGGGCGACATAGACCAGTGTCCCATCGTCGGACAGGCGGGGACCCCAGGCAACGCCATCCGCGACCGACACGGCCTCTCCCCGCGCCTCCAGCGCATCGAGGTCGAACGGGAACGCGAACAACTCTCCGGCCTGGCGATAGAGAACGTGGCCCGTTGGCGAGTAGATCGGTTCCCTTCCCTGGAACGCGAGATCACGTACCTCGCCCGTCTCGAGATCGGCAACGGCAAGTCTGGACTCGTTCGGGGGCCGGTCAATCCGTAGGAGGGCGTGATCACCCCCCGGAAGATGGAAAGGATCGTCGTACCATTCGGTGTCCTGTGCCGCGGCAACGAGCTCCGCATCTCCGCCCGACGTTGGTACTCGCGTTAGACCAGCAGTCCCACCTACTAAGAGGCTTCCATCGGGACCCCAACTGAGCTCACTGGTACGACCCTCGGTTTCAAAGAGCGGTTCCGGCTCGCCGCCCTGAATCGACACGGTGTGGAGCCACGTTCCGATGAAAAAGGCGAGCCGCTGACCATCGGGGGAGAACGTCAGTTGCCACGGGTTGGCTCTCCCGCCGACCAACGTAACAGCGTCCAGGCTGCCGAGCGGCCGTAGCTGGATCGTGGTGCGATTCTCGTCGCTTCCAGGGTAGGCGAGGTGCGTGCCCGACGGCGAGATCCTCACGCGGAAGTCGCCCCAATTGGGCATCGTCTGCCAGGGCAAGTCCAGCGCGAACCTCCGAACGCCGGGCGCTGTCGTCGGCGTGTCGTTTCCAAACAGAAGCCCGACGACGAGGGCGGTGAGCACTGAGGCAGCGAGTGCCACGGGAACCGGACGTCGCCACACGGCGGACTGAACCACGGCAGGTTCCGCCGTCTGCAACCCGCCTGTCTCGAACACGCCTTCAAGTGCCAGCCGCAGGCTCTGCACGTCACCGATGCGTTGCTTTGAGTCCTTGTGCAGGCAACGTCGGATGTAGGCACCAAGCACCGGGGACATGCCGACCGGCAACAGTGTCCAGTCCGGTTCTCGCGCCAGCACCGACGCTAGCACCTCGGACACGTCGCTCCCCGCAAACGCCCGCTGTCCCGTCAGCATCTCGTAGAGCACCGCACCAAACGCCCACACGTCGCTGCGCTTATCTACCGTGCGCCCTTTGGCTTGCTCCGGTGACATGTAGGCCGCCGTGCCAAGGATCATCCCGGCCTGCGTCATCGCTGGCGTCGTGATCGTTGGTGCCTGCGACATCCCCGGCGACATCGCGCCCGTCGGCTCCAGCGCCTTCGCCAGCCCGAAGTCCAGCACCTTCACGACGCCGTCGGGCCGCAGCTTGACGTTGGCCGGTTTCAGGTCGCGGTGAATGATGCCTTGCTCGTGGGCGGCTTCGACGGCTTCGGCGATCTGCTTGGCGATAGGAAGTGCTTCATCGACAGGAATCGCACCCTCCGCGATCCGGTCCTCCAGCGTCGGCCCCTCGACCAGTTCCATGACGAGGGCATGGACACCGCTGGATTTCTCGAAGCCGTAGATTTGGGCGATGTTGGGATGGTTCAGGGACGCAAGCGTTTTCGCTTCGCGCTCGAACCTGGCGATGCGCTCGGCATCAGACGCCAGCGACTCGGGAAGTACCTTGACCGCCACCTGGCGATTGAGGGTCGTATCGGTGGCCCGGTACACCTCCCCCATCCCGCCGATGCCGATCTGGGCGGTGACCTCATACGGGCCGAGGCGGGTGCCGGGAGTGAGGGACAAGTGGCTGATTATAAGGGTCTTGAGGTGTCTCGGAGACGATCACTCCTGGGTAACGGGCTAGTGTTTAGGAATCCAGGCTCCAGGCCGCTCCGGAAGCCCCTCCGGCGCGGATTACTAAACACTACGCGACTAGTGCGGACCTATCCGCCTAGCCGCCATGCGCGTCGCGCCGGCGACTCTTCCGCACCAGACGCGGTAGCAGCCCCCGGGGAACTGTGCACCAACGCCGTGTTTCGTGGCGGCCCACTCTCCTTCCCCGACGATGGACAGGCCCGTACTGTCGAGCACGAGATGGATGCGCTTGCCGGACGGGACCGGTCGAAGCCGGCGCTGCAGATGCTGGCCGCGCCGGGAGAGCGTCGTGTAATCGGGTGCGGAGAGGTCAAGGTGCATCAGCGCGAACAGCGCGTGCAGGAACCCTTCGGCCTGGCGGAGCGGGAGATGGTAGATGAGCCGCAGGGTTAAG
>JAPULP010000125.1 GCA_027294815.1 Gemmatimonadota bacterium
TCCCCGTCGTGAACGCGTTCAAGCAGATGGCGGCGGACGTTGCCGCGCACCAGGCGGCGTTGGAGGATGCGCTGAACTTCACTGGTGCGGTGTTGAGCAACGTCGCGACGGGGGTCGTGGCCCTGGGACAGGGACTGCGCGTCACCACCACCAACCCACGCGCCGTCCAACTGCTCGGGATCGAGCCGTCTCCGTACGAAGCGGTGGACCGACAAACAGGGCCGGAGTGGAGAGATTTTTGGCATTGGGTGCGTTCGTTTGTCGACGGAGGGGGTGACATGGATGCCAGGGAGTTTACGGTGGGCGACAAGCGTATTCGTGCACAGGTGGCCGTGTTGACCACAGACGAGCGGGGTTGTGTGCTTGCGATCGATGACGCGACGGAGCTTGCGGTGGCGGAGCGCGTCTTGGCTTGGGGCGAAATGGCCCGCCAAGTGGCGCACGAAATCAAGAATCCGTTGACGCCGATCCGGCTCGGGGTGCAACACTTGCAACGCGCGTACCGCGATCCCAAGGGAAACTTCGACGAGGCGTTGCAAAAAACCTCGCGGCAGATCCTCGCGGAGATCGAGCGTCTCGACGCGATTGCCAGAGCGTTCTCGAGGTTTGGCGCACCGCCGGCCGAAGCGGAGCCGATGACCATGGTGAACGTCGCAGAAGTGGTGCGCGAAACGGCGTCACTCTACACCATGGGGAGCGGGACACGGGTGGACGTGCAGGCCGCCGACGGCGTCGTCGGCATGGTGCGGAGGGACGAGCTGAAGGAAGTCTTGATCAATCTGGTGGAGAACGCGCGCGGCGCCGGCGCCAGCGAGGTCGTGATCCAGGTAGAGCGCACCCCACGCGGACGAGTGTTGTTCACCGTGCGCGATAACGGATCGGGGATCCGTTCTGAAGATCTTCAGCGTATCTTCGAGCCGAAGTTTTCTACTACCACGAGTGGAACCGGTTTGGGGCTCGCGATTTGCAAGCGCTTGGTGGAATCGTGGGGCGGTACCATTCAGGCCGAGAGCGAGGTCGGCGTGGGGACGGCCGTGAAGTTTTTCCTTGCCAGAGAGCAGGGAGCAGGCAGCAGGGAGCAGGGCGGTAGAACAGGATGACCATCCCCCGCTCCCCGCTCCCTGCTTCCGGCTCCCTGGTAACCGCTCGCCGGACCCACTCCTTTACGGAGTCGGTCATTCGCGGGATGACCCGTTTGGCGATGGAGCACGACGCGATCAACCTCGCTCAGGGGTTTCCCAACTTTCCCGCTCCCGACCTCCTGAAGGAAGCGGCCGTGCGGGCCATCCGTGACGACATCAATCAGTACGCGGTGACGTGGGGTGCGCCGAGCTTGCGTCATGCGTTGGTGCGCAAGTACGAAGAGTGGTATGGGCTCACCGTGGACCCGAACACCGAGGTGACGGTGTGTTGCGGTGCCACGGAGGCGATGGCCTCGACCCTCATGGCTATCGTGGATCCCGGCGACGAGGTGATCGTGTTCGAGCCGTACTACGAAAACTACGGTCCTGACGCGGTGCTCTGCGGTGCCAAGCCGATGTTTGTCCCGATGACCATGGATCAACCGTTGGATCTCGATCGTGTCGCAGCGGCGTTTTCCGAACGGACGCGTGCCATCATCATCAACACGCCAAACAACCCCACTGGTCATGTCTTCTCACGCGAAGAGCTGGAGGGCATCGCCGAGTTGTGTCGGGTTCACGACACGTATGCGGTCACCGACGAGATCTACGAGCACATTCTGTACGCCGGCGAGCACATCCCCATGGCGACGCTGCCCGACATGCGCGAGCGCACGATCACCATTAGCGGCGCTTCGAAGACGTTTAGCGTCACGGGATGGCGCATCGGCACGATCGTGGCACCCGCCGCCGCCACGGATGCGATTCGGAAGGTGCACGATTTTCTCACGGTCGGCGCCCCGGCGCCGCTGCAGGAGGGAGTGGCCGTCGCCCTCGACGAACTCGGACCCGACTATTACAGCGACCTTGCGCGATCTTATGAGAAACGGCGCGACGTGCTCCACGCCGGTCTGATCGAAGCCGGGTTCCGGTGCACCCCTCCTGCGGGCGCCTACTACATTTTGGCGGATTTCTCCGACCTCAGCTCGCGGAGCGACGTCGAGTTTGCCGAGTGGATGGTTCGCGAAATCGGCGTGGCTTCCGTACCTGGCTCCAGCTTTTACAGCCGTGCCGAGGACGGTCGCACCACGGTGCGGTTCGCGTTCTGCAAGACGGGGGAGATGTTGGGGGATGCGGTGCAGCGGTTGCGAGAGGTGAGAAGTAAGAGGTGAGAAGTAAGAAGGTCCCCTGGGCTGGGATTAGAGTTTTCTAATCGTAAGAGTGGAACTCAGCGGCCCTTTGCGGCATTATAGGAGCAGCAGACAGCGCGAGGATACATAAGATGCTCATCAAGCGACCGGACGACATCAAGTCTTCCGATATCACGCCGGAATCCACCTATATAAATCGCCGCAAGTTCATCGGCCGCAGTGCGGCGTTCGGTGCGGTTGCGGCGGCGGGCGCCGCGGCGCCGTGGGCGGTTCGTGCGTCGACGGGACGACGGGACCAAGACGAACAAGACGAACCGTTGACTTCCTACGAGCACGTCACCACCTACAACAACTTCTACGAGTTTGGCACGGGCAAGGACGATCCGGCCAAGAACGCCCACACGCTACGTCCCAGGCCATGGGCGGTGACGGTCGAGGGTGAATGCGCCAAGCCAGGCACGTACGATCTCGACGATTTGCTGCGTGGCATTACGATCGAAGACCGCGTGTATCGGATGCGGTGTGTGGAGGCGTGGTCGATGGTGATCCCGTGGCGGGGATTCCCGTTGAGCACCTTGATCAACCGACTCGAA
>JAPULP010000126.1 GCA_027294815.1 Gemmatimonadota bacterium
CCCGGCCGTCCGGTTGAGCGAACCATCATCTACCTCGACTACGACAGCAACGATACCCCCCCTCCGCCGCGGATCACCGCACCGCCCGGGGTCCGGGCCGAGTTCACACAATGGACCCAAGTCAAGCGGCGCCAGCGGACCAAGGCCCTGCCCGCACATTGGCGCGGAACAGTGCAAATCGAGCAGCTCGCCCCAACCTTGCCCGACGATGTGGCGCTGATCATCCGCGTCGGTCCCGATCAGGAGCTGACCATCCCCGTCGAGCCGGCGTCATCGCCCAGCGCGCACCCAACGGGTTCGCGCGCGGCCGGCGCCGCTGCGCGCGCAGCACTTCGGAGCACTGGCGCCCCGACGGCCGGATGTTCGATTCTGACTTGTCTGTGAGGGTTGCATCGCCGATGCGCGCGCAGAAAGGACCCAACGGCACCTGCGGCGCGCGCCGGCCGGGTGAAAAGGCGCGCACAAAAGCGCATCCGATACCTTCCGGGTGCTTATCTCGCGCTAACTGAGCGTTCGCGAGGCTTATCGAGGCCTAAAGTCGGCGAACTCGCGCGCCCCAGCGCGTCCCCAACCCACCCCGCGCGCACGGATGTGGCGGCCTTGCGGCCGTTGCTGCAGTCGATGGCTGATGCGGGCTGCTCACCCCCAGTTGGCCAGGAGAATGAGCAGATCGAGGATGCCGACGGTGGTGTCGTCGTCGAGGTCGGCCGGGCACTCTTGGGGCGGATCGGGACACGGGCCCCAGGCGGCAAGCAAGGTCAGCAGGTCGATAATCCCAACCGACCCGTCGCCGTCGAGGTCGCCGGGAATGGAAATGTTGACCCCAAGCTGCACGACGTTTTCCTGGTAGATGATCGACCACTCCCGGTCACAACACAATGGCGGGGCGATGAGCAGATCGAATTCACCACGAATCGACATCGCGGTGAGGATGTCAATTGTCGTGCTTAAGAATGGAGTGCTGGGGCTGAAGGAGAAAACGTCTAGCGTGCCGCCCAGAGTCGCCTCGCCAGTAACCTCAAGCACATCCGATACCCATGTGAAGTCTTGACGGTCCACTTCGATGAAGAGTGTGCCGTCTGTGTCCTGGGTGAAACTGCCCTCAACAGTAAGCACGCCGAGGAGAGGATCGGTGAAAGGACCGATGGGGTCCGAGTTCAGCCGGCCAGGTCGAACGGCGGCGCTGTTCATCACGACCCCTTGCACTGTGCCGTCGCCCACCAACTCGCCCTCGGAGATGATCTCGATGAGCTGGGCGGTGACCAACCCCTCGTCGAGCACCTGCAACGGATCCGCGACGACCAAGTCGCCGAGATTGCTCCAGAGGGAGTCCAGACCGCTCACGATGACGACGCTCCCGCTGGACGCAAAGCCGCCAACGGTGTTGATGAACCCGTTGCCACTGAAGACTGAGCCCCCATCTGACACGGTAAGCGAGCCAACTTCCATGAAGCCCACGTGGAGATCGCCGTCGATCGTCCAATTGGACCCAGCCCCGGTCACAACGACCTCACCCATACCTCCCGGCTCAGGCGGGAAACCGGGTCCGGGAAAGGTGCCGATGGTAGCGAAGGCCGAGTTGGACACCATGCCGCCGTGGAAAATGGCAAGGCTCCCGAAACCAGTTTGGCCCACATCCAACGGCCCATCGATCAGCCAGCTCGAACCGGTGCCGTTGACCGTAACCTCGCCAATGGAATCAAGCTGCTGCCCAATGATTCCACTGCCGCAGCTCACGGTCCCCTCACCGAGGATAAACAGGAAACCCACTCCTTGCTGGCCGATCGTGAGCGATGCAACATTGCTCCACAGCGAGCCTTCGCCCGTGACTGTTGCCAGCCCCAAGGCGTTGTTCTCCAAGCCGATGACGCCGAGATGGTCGAACACCGCGCTTCCACCGGAGACGGTGAGGAACCCGGTGCCTTCATGTCCAACGCGAAGGTGGGATTCGTTGGCCAATGTTGCTCCGGGACCGCTGATTTGCAGAAACCCGTAGGAGCTGGCGGCTTGCCCAAGATCTGTGAACATCGCTTCAAGAGTGCCGCCCGTTATGGTCAACTCGGCAGAACTAGCCGGACCATCGCCAATGACGATCGAAGGCGTGCTGTTCAAGGGATTCTGTACGCTGTACAGGTAGTTGTTGAGCAGGATCGTCACTTGTCCATCGCGTAGCAGCAGGCGATCGCTTACCGCTTCCGCGTCGAACATGACGCTGTACGAGCTGTTGAGGTCGAAGATGGCGGTGACGGTCTCATCCGGTACCGGGCCGTCCCAATTGGCAGGATCGTGAAAAACGCCTCCTGCGGGCTCAATCCAAAAGCTTTCGATCGGCCCGGCCACCAGTGGGCTCGGCCCCAGCGCAATCGGGAGGCCGGCGAACAGGCCGACGAGGCACGAAGAGAATCGTGTCGTGTGCTTTCTCATGGTTGGTCCCCCTCCGGGGCTATCAGGACGACATCGAACGATGGGCGGTGGTCCACTGCGGACCCCAGCCGCTGACGCTTGGTTTTCAGTCGAGGCCAGTCCCATGTTGCCGCAAACGGCGGTGGTGTCTCGGCAATGGTGTCGCGGCCGAGGATGCCGTCCGTGGTCAGGATGTGATGACTCAGTGGCACGCCGTCGTAGCCGAACTGAATGAAATAGCCATCTTCGCCGAAGGGTGTGCCGCGATGCCACAAGCCGTCCACGCCGCCGGTCTGTTTGAGGATCTGCTGGTCGGCGGCGAAGACCTCGGTGTTGGGCAGCAACCGCACGTGACCGTCGTAGAACAGTGTCGCCGGCGTCGAGTCGATGCCGTGGTTGAAGTAGTACGGCTCGCAGTCCAAGAGGTCGATCAATGGCTCCATGGCCGGGTTGCACTCACCCGGCGGGTCCTGCACCCAATGGTGCTCGATCAAGTGCGTCTTGAGGTTGGAGTACTGAGCCTGAAAGAGGCCCGGCGATTCGAAGCCGTGGTCCAAGTCCCATGCGGACTGCCAACCACCGTCGGCGTTGGCACGCATGACGTCCGGATGGAACATCGCGGCCGGGGAAAGCACGTAGCTGGTGGGGACGACGCCACACACGAAATCGTACTCGCAGGGACTGTCGAAGCACTCTTCCACAAGGGCGAGCGCGACCGTGTCGTTGGGGGCGAAGAACGTCGCGTCGTTGTGCCGGCCGTTGACGTAGTCATAGAAGCGCTTGGAGTTGTTCAAGCGAAAGGTTCCGTAGCCCACGAGGCCCCCGGAGCCGAGAAAGCCCATGGGCTGGTAGATCCATTGGCAGGGTCCGTAGAACATCGGGCACCCGACCAAGACACCGTCGCAGCTCCAGCCCCAGTTAAGGTTGCGGCATCCCTCATCGTGCCACCCCCCGCAGCCGTGCGCGGCGGCGTAGTTGGCGACCGAGCCAAAGGCACCCAGATCATCGGGAGCCCAGGTGACCTGCCGGCCGTTCCAATCGGCGGCGTAGAGCACATGGGCGACATCGAGCGTCACCAGGTTGGCTATCGATCCCTGGATGCCGGCGTCGCCGCGCACCTTGCCGATCACCGGCAGCGCCACGGCCAGCAGCAGCGCGACGATCAGGACAACGACGAGCAGCTCCAGCATGGTGAACCCGGCCGAGTTGTGCGCACGTTTCATGATGTGTGCCTCCTTCTTCATGGTTGATCCCCTTCAGACGTGGTCACCATGAGATTGAATGATATGTCTTGATG
>JAPULP010000127.1 GCA_027294815.1 Gemmatimonadota bacterium
ATTTGCAATCGCCAATTTGCAATTTGAAATCGGGCGAAGCCCGTTCTTTACTTAATCACCGTCATCTTCTTCGAGCCGGCTGCACGGCCGTTGACAATGATCTGATATACGTACACGCCGGACGCGGCCTCGCGACCAGTGTCGAGGACTTTCCCGTCCCAATACGCTTCGTACTCCCCGGTTCCGTTCCAATCCAACGCGATGTTTTCGAATTTCTCACCGGTTCCCTGCAGAACCGGGATAGCCACGAGCTGAGCCAGCACATTGTAAATGCGAAGACTCACCACGGGCCTGTCGATTTCCCACAACTCCTCGCTCAACACGAAGGGAATTGTGGTTTCAGGATTGAACGGGTTGGGCGAATTCTGCCTCAGCCTCACTGGGCTGGTTACTTGGGCTTCCGCCCGAACAGGACTCACCGCTAGGAGCCCGAGCACAGCAACTGCCCAGGCAAAGTACCTCATTCAGTACTCCTATCTGACAACAAGTGACCTTGGCCAAAACTCCTTGATTGAGACCCAATACTCCGTATGACTCTAGATTAGGCACGACTACAAGTGCTGTCAAGCACCTGGGTCACATCTTGAGAGGATGTTCGCCTAACCGCTCACCTTTTGGTCCCAAACGTCTCGTATCCCCAACCCGCATGGTGATTTGACGGGCATCGAGCCACTCGAGCAGCGGGATCAGATACTTCCTCGATAGTCCGAGAGCCTCACGGAGATCCGCCGGAGCGACCTCGCCGCGCTGCCGGATCAACGCAACTGTCGTCCGGCTGATTTCGTCCAGGACCACCTGCGCATAGTATCTGTCGCTCCCGACTCGGGCCGCGATCCCGGCGCGCACGAAAAACTCGGCTATCTCGACGACCGTTTCCTGGGGCATTTCGCCAGCCAGCTCGCCAACCGTCACCCCTTGGGCCCCGGCGGCCGTGAGTTTCTGCTTCAGGACCCCACCATACTCCGCGCGGTCACCGGACAGCGTTGGCGTAAACCCGGGCAACCGCACGGCTCCCGCCACGACCTCGATCTTCCCATCGGCTTCGAGCAGTTGGCGCACGTGGTCGGCTACCTGGACCCCGCCGACGGTACGCCTGAATAGCTCCATAGGCATGCCGGGCAAGAGGGGGTTGTCCGCATGAAAGCGCTCAACGGAAGTGCGGGCCGAATCGCCGGCTTGGGAAACGCTGTCGGAGCGATGCAGTCTCCCACTCACCACGGTCACGCCGGACGACGCGACGCGCGACACGACCGATTCGGCGTCCTCGAGCGCGATCCCAATCCGCACGGGCAGATCTTCGACCGCCAAGGAACCGGCGTCCTCGGTCGCCACGAACTCCGCCAGGCGCACGACGGCGTCCGGCGACCGCCTGTCCTCAGCGTCGCGCGGGCGGCGGGGGCGCATAGCCGGCCACGGATCGACGACGACCAAGCCACCCACCGTGGTCACCGGCGAGTAGGATCTCAGCACACCGCGATCGCCCCAGCGGCACACCAGCGGGGACTCCAAGCGCAACCGCACGACCCCCGAGCCGCCCGGCGCCACTTCACGCTGGGCCGGGGTCACCCGCGCCATGACCTCCGCCGTACCGACGTGGACGCGGATGCGGGATCGCTGTGTGAGCGGTCGCGCTTCCGGCAACAAGGTCACGTGGACATCGATCGCACGGCTGGCTCGCCAACTCTCGTCCGAAACGACCACACTGCCGCGGCGGGCCTGTTCGCGCTCGACACCCACCAACGCCAGGGCGGTGCGGCGGCCGGGATCGGCATGGGTTGCGGCGTGGCCGTGCACCTCGACCCCTCTGACGCGAGACGATATGTCGGCCGGAAGTATCCGGATCTCGATGCCGGGGGCCACTGTTCCGGCCCAGGTGGTGCCGGTGACGACCGTGCCCGCCCCAGCCACACTGAACGCCCGGTCGATAGGCATGCGGAACAGGTCACCGGCGGTTCGCACGACGGCTCGCTCCGCCGCAGCCACCAACGACCGTTGGATCGCTTCCAACCCCTCCCCGGTGCGCACCGACACCGGCACCGGTGACTCCCAAACGATCTCTCCGTGCTGCGATCGATCCGAAAGATCGTCGATGACCAAGTCGAGCCAGTCTTTTTCGACGAGATCCACTTTGGTAACGGCGACGACACCCGTGCGAACGCCGAGGAATTCCAAAATGGCGAGATGTTCGACGGTTTGCGGCATGACGCCTTCGTCGGCAGCAACGACGAGCAACGCCACATCGACCCCGGTCGCACCCGCCACCATGTTGCGGACGAAGTCTTCGTGACCCGGCACATCCACGATGCTGGCGGTGAGATCCTTTTCGAGGCTGAAGTGAGCAAATCCCAAGTCGATCGTGATGCCGCGACGCTTTTCTTCCTCCCACCGATCCGTGTCGATTCCGGTGAGGGCTTCGACCAGAGCGGTCTTGCCGTGATCGACGTGACCGGCCGTCCCGATTACAATGTGTCTTGCCACGGCAAGCTTTCCCAAAAAGTCAAGGCATGCAGTTTGCGGTCTTCGGCAACGTGCAGCCGGATGAAACGCGACAACAGCCGTCGGTGGGCCGCCGCGTGGCGTGGCTCCAAGACCGTTCCGGTCGACCCAGCAGATTCATCCGCTACCAGAACGAACCGCTCCAGTATTTCCCGATCCTCACCGCTGAGCCGCGATGTTTCGCGAGAGGCTGCACACCGTGAGCAGATGAAACCACCGTCGGCAACAGAAAAATCCGCTGCGCCCGGTTCGATCGACCGGCCGTCCAGGGCGCACCCGTCCAACGAGGGGGCAAACCCCAACGCACCGACGATGGACCACAAGGCAGCCAACGATGCAGCCGGAAGATACTCGGCACGAATGTCAGCGAGTCGATCCAGCGACACTGCCAGCAGCGCGAAGATCTCGGGATGGGGCTCTTGAGGGGCGAACCGTAGCACCAGTTCCGCAAGGGTCGCCGCGGACGCATACCGCGCCACATCGTGCGACAAGGCGAGACGTTGGTGTTCGACGTCGAACTCGGCGAGCGTCTGTAAGTCGCGATTGGACCGGATGTACAACTGCGCCACGCCGTCGCTCATGGGTTGGAGCCGCGCGCCAAACTTGCTCTTGGTGCGCCGGGCGCCCTTGGCAATGGCGCTCAACACCCCATAGCCGGGGGTAGCGAGCCGAACGATCTTCGACGACTCCCCATAGGGAAACGCGTGCAGCACGATAGCCGGGGTGGAGACGACAGCCATGCAGGGAATCTACATGAATATCCAATATTGAATATTGAATCTCGAATATCCAATGTTCCTTCTTGGACATTCAAGATTGGAGATTGGATATTGGATATTCATCACATCACCGACTCACCCGCCCTCCTACGAAGATGGTCCTCCCCCGGGCCGGAAACCCGAACGCCTCCGTGTACTCTTGGCCAAGAACGTTCTCAACACGCAGCGTCGCCATCAATCCCGTCTCCGTCCCCTCCGGAAGCAACTCGATTTGCACCGCAAGATCCAAGTGGGTGTAGGCCGGCAACAAGACCGGCGTGGCCGGAAACGTCGCGAAGTCTCGATCGTCGCGGTCGCCTACGTGATGCACGGCAGCGCTGAACACACCGCGGTCCCATCCGCGATACATCGCGGTGGCGTTGAAGGTTGTGGTTGGACGACGCAACAACCGTGCTCCTGCCACAAAAGTCGCCCCGTCACCCGAATCGAACCCGGCATCGATCACCTCAGTGTCCAAATAGGTGTAGTTGGCACCGACGACGAAGTCAGCTACCGGAACGAAGTTCACCTCGACCTCGACACCAGACGCCTTGGCCTCGGCGATATTCTTGTAGTTGGGCACCTCGGTGAACGAGAACTGTATGAGGTCCTCGAAGCCTTGATCGAAATAGGTGCCCTGTAGCGTGAGCCGACCTTCGGCGAGCGTTTGCTCGAGTCCCACCTCCCATGACAGCGAGCGTTCCGGATTGAGGTCGGGATTGCCAACGACAAAACCCGTCGCGAAGTTCTCGAAGAACGTTGGAGCCTTGAAGCTCCGGCCCACCGACGCGCGCAGCTTCGTACCGGCCACGGTGTACGCTGCGGCCGCTCGATACGTCGCGAACGTTCCAAATTCTTGGTTGTCATCCAACCGGCCGCCGACAATCGCGGAAAACCCTTCGACGTTGGCCAGGAACTGGGCATAGTACGCCTGATTCGAACGCTTGACGTCGGTCGAGCTGTTGGAGGGCCCGAACTCACTCTCGGACTCGTTGAAGCTTCGCTCCTTTTGCTGTTCCAGTTGGGCGCCAGCGGTCAGAACGATGCCGTTGTCGAGGTAAACATTCGTCCGCAGGTCGACGCTCTGTCTGCTCAGGTCCTGAATACTTTGGAAAGCAAAAAATCCTTGGGTGTCACTCGGGTCATCCTGCGCGTCGTTCGTTCCACGGCTGACGACGTTGGATGCCAACAGGACCCTGGCCTCGACGTTGCTCGTCAAGAATCGTCCAGCCTCGACACCGATGGTCGTGGCTTCGTCGAGCGAAAAGGCGTTGCGATCGACGAGGTTGCCGGAACCATCTGTAGGGAAGTGAAATTCGCTGTCGTGATACCGCAACGTGAAGGACAAGTCGGTCGCGTCGTTCGGGCGTACATCGAACCGACCACTCACGACCGCGTTGTCGAAGTCGTTGTTGAAGTCATAAGACCCATTCGTGAAGAACCGCTCGATGGCCAACGAATAATTCATTCGGTCCGTGGCCCCGGAGACGTTGGCGTCGAGTCCAGCCGATCCGTAACTCCCGGCGTTTCCTCCCGCGCTCACCCGCATCGGGCCTTCCCCTCGCTTGGTAATGATCTGTACCACCCCGACCGTCGCGTCCGATCCGTACAGCACGCTGGCCGGACCTCGCAGAATCTCGATCCGTTCGACATTGGTCGTTGTGAGGTTGGCAAAATTGTACGATCCGCCCGGATTGTTGACCGGCACGCCGTCCACCAGCACCTGCACATAATCGGATTCACCGCCGCGCAGAAAGAGCGATGTCGCCGCCCCGAACGAGCCGCCCTGCACAATATTGAGACCAGGTACGCTGCGGAGGGCGTCCAACACACTCCGAATTCCTTGGGCTTCCAGGTCAACGCCCTGAAGAACCGTAATCGACGACGCGAGCGCGCTCGCCGGAACCGGTATCCTGGTCGCGGTGATGGTGAGGTTCTCGAGACGTGTGGTGTCTTGCGCCTGCTGTGCTGCTGTTGCGGTCGGTAGACCGGTAGTAGCGACAAATACACCGATTAGAACATTCTTGCGCTTCATTGATCGCTCGCTCGGTTTTTAGGTTTTGGGCTTTAGGTTTTAGGTGATCGGTGACCGGTAACGGTAGTCTCCAAGGCTATTCATTCTCCGCAGATCCCGTTTGGGTGGACTTTAGCGGCACAAATTGGGGCACGCCGTCGATGGTCTCGATGTGGACGGGCCACTGGAACACCCGTTCCATCACTTCACGGGTCATGACCTCGCGCGGCGTTCCAAACGCCTCAACCCGACCGCCATTGATTACGAGCATCTTGTCGACGAACCGTACGGCGAGGTTCACGTGGTGCGTCACGACTACGCCGCCGATACCGTCGTGATGCACCAAGTCGGAGACGAGCTCGAACACTTCCATCTCGTGGCGGATGTCCAAGTTCGCAGTCGGCTCATCGAGAATCAGGACCTTGGGTTCTTGCGCCAGGGCACGCGCAACTCGAACCCGCTGCCATTCGCCTCCCGACAGTGTCGAGATCCGCCGGTCGGCGAATGCCACGACGTCACAGCGTTCCAGTGCGGATTGTACCGCCGCCCTGTCTGCACGCCTCGGCGCCGCGAGGGCGCCCATGTGGGGGTAGCGGCCCAGGAATACGGTTTCTTCCACGGTCAGTGGGAACACGGGCTCTTCCCGCTGTGGGACGACGCCGATGATACGAGCGAGCTCGCGCCGGTTCCATTCTCCAACTGGCTTTCCGGCAACCGTCACACCACCAGCACTGGCACGCAGAACTCCCACCAACAGTCGCAGCAGGGTAGTCTTCCCACTGCCGTTGGGGCCCACGATCCCCACCAATTCACCCTCCCGAACGTGCAGCGTCACGCCTCCAACGGCATCACGGTCGACACCGGGGTACCGGTATCGAACACCTGCCAACTCCAGGATCACTTCGCCCATCGTCGTAACAGCAGGGCGAACGCGGGCACACCTACTAGAGCCGTGACCACACCCACAGGCAGTTGCCGGGGTGCGAACGCGGTGCGGGCGGCGACGTCGGCCACGGTGAGTAGCGTCCCACCAAGCAGAAACGCCGCCGGCACCAGCACACGGTGCGTGTGGCCGAGGACCATGCGCACGGCATGCGGGATGACGAGACCGACAAAGCCGATGATGCCCGAGACAGCCACACACGCGGCCGTGAGTAACGACGCCGTGACGAAGAGCCGGCGTTTCAATCGTTCGACGTCTGTGCCAAGGAACTGGGCGGGTTCTTCTCCCAAGGAAAGCAGATCGAGTGGCCGGTTGGTGTAGTAGAGATACGCGAGGGGCAAAGTGGCGTAGGCCATAAACACACCCAACACCCTCCACGACGCCGCATCGAACCCCCCTAACAGCCACATCATTGAATTGCGCAACTCTGCGGCAGACGACAGGGAAAAGATGGCACCCAGAATCGCGCCGCCGAACGCGCTCACGACGACGCCGGCGAGTAGCAACACTCTCGGATCCACACCCGCGCCGGCCACGAGTGCGAGCCGGTACACGAGCCCGATGGCGACGAGGGCACCGACAAAAGCGGCCGCCGGCACGGCCCACGGACCGCCCAGACGGAGCGCAATCGCCAACACTGCGCCGACACCCGCACCTCCCGACAAGCCCAGCAAGTACGGATCGGCCAGGGGATTCCGTACCAAGGCCTGGAGTGCCGCTCCAGTGACGGCCAATCACCCCCCAACCAAGAACGCCAACAGACCACGGGGGGCGCGGAGTTGCCGAACGATCGCGACGACGGTCTCGTCACCTCTGCCCAGCAATCCACCGATCGATTCCGCCCAACCCAAATCCGCCGGACCCAGCGCGACACCCACGAGGATCGAAGCAACAGCCAACAAGCCGAGGGCGATCCAACGCATCACTGGACGGCCTCCATCAACATGCTGCGCAGCTTTCTCACGGCGGCAAAGGCCCTGAACGACGGATACTCGAATTCCGATCCTTGGAGGAAGACGAATCGCCGGTTGCGCACCGCCGCGACCGTTTGCCACTCGGGACGATCGGCAAACGTCGGGGCGTCATCGCCGAGCATCACGATCAAATCGGGATCGCGCACCGTGATGCTTTCGATCGAGACGGGGGCGGACGGCGCATCGACGTCACTGAAGACGTTGTCACCGCCGGCGAGAGTGACCAACTCGCTCAAGAAGCTCCTGGCCCCGATGATGATCGGTGGGTTGTCCCACGATAAGATCACCACGCGCACCGCGAGATCGGGCCGTGGGGCATTCAGCGTCGAATCGCGTTCGGCTTCGAAGATGCGCACGAGGCTGTCCGCGCGCCGCGTTGTTCCCGTCAGGCGGCCGAGCAGGTTCGCGCCGCGAACCACACTCGCGAGACTATCCATACGGATACTCACGGTCGGAATCCCCAGGTCGGCGAGGCGCTGTATCGCCTGTTCGTTGGCGCTGGAGGCATACATGGCGACGAGGTCGGGACGTTGGGCGACGACCCGCTCGACGTTGGGGCTGAATGCGTCGCCGACGATCGGTACGTCTACCACAGATGGGGGATATTTATCCCACTGCGTTCGACCGACGACGGTACTCTCGGCGCCGATCGCAAACAGCAGCTCGGTAATCGGCGGCAACAGGGAAACGACTCGACGCGCGGGTGCCTCGAGGGTCACCGTCCGCCCCACGTCGTCGACGACGCCACCACCACCCACTTCCGGAGTATTGCACGCGGTGGCCCCAATCGCCGTGGCGATGTACAGCAGCTTGGTTCGCGGAGAGAAAAACAAAAACGCTCACTCCTTACACGCACAAGGATGGTGAGCGTCAAGACCCAAGACTCCACCACCCTCCCGCGAGGGTGTCACAGTGGAGCGAATGGGAACGTCTCCTGGCTTCGGGCTCTCGGCTTCGCCTTCCCAGTTTCCCAGTGGCGTTGCTAAGCCGACTTAACGCAGTCCGTTACAGTGGCGGGGCCGCACCGGTTTTGCACCGGTTTCCGTGTTCCCGCATTCGCCAAACTTCAATTGTTCTTGCAAGCCTAGCGTTCAGCGTCACGTCGCGCAAGAGCTTCGGTCAATTTGGTTTTGAGAGCAGTGCGTTCCCTGTCGAACGCCGCCCGCTCGTCGTCAGACAATTGCGTTCCTTTGGCGGCGACGCGCTCATCGAGTGCCGCGACCTGCGCGGCCAGGACTTTCATGTCGCTCGCGTGCCCCTGCCCCGTCACGACGCGTGGACGCCGAATCCAAACGGCCAAGACCGCCGTCATCGCCACCGCAGACATGGCGAGGATGATCCACAACAGCCACGGGGGTGAGATCGACGAACCCGACAACCGAAACGACGCGTGCGCACCGGAGGCTATGCCGGTCCCGTCGAACCGCATGAACTCTATGTCGTCCATGAACTCCGGCGCTTGGGGAGTCAACGGTCCCCCGATCATTTCCACCGAAGGGTCCTCGATCAGGACCTGCAGCCGGCCGAGCGGCTGGTCGACCGGCACGGTCAGGTCACGGAGATCCTTTGGGAGGATATAACCGAAAATGATGCGTTTGCGGTTTTCTGGGCCCGGCGGAATGGCCGCGGCCACAGCGACCGAATCCCCGCGACGATACAGAGAGCTTGGACTGATATCTCCGGGCGCCACTTCCAGGTTGAAGGCACCGCGGGGAATGGCACCCTGCCATACTGGGTTTGCCGTGTCATTGGCAATACGCGTTTCTTGACCCGGATTCTCGAGCAGCAAGATCTCCAAGGCCGACCGGGACCCATCCACCTCCTGCGCCCGGATAACCACGTGTCGCTCGACGACCTGCACGGGGGGACCGACGCTCGACGTGTCGTAGACGAACAGCGTTGAGGCGGTGTCGGTCGTGAATGTCGCGGCACTGACGGGATTCGAGAAATATCCGATATCGCGAAACGAAACGCTGGACAAGTACACGGCTGTCGTGTCGCGCTCGGGCGCACGCAGAAAATAGATGCCGATCACGTCGGTGCGCACGGAGTCGACCACACGCCCGCCGGTGGTATCCACTTGGTGGAGCATGACCCAGTGGTTTGCGAGCGGCACCGTGTCGCCCTCGATCACAGAGAACACATGCCCGCTCAATTGAAAACCCTGAGCTCCCAATCGAGTTGGGGAACTCAGGGCCATCAGGAGAATTGTGACCCGACTAAGGCTTGAACTTGCCGAAGTCCTCAGGGTCCAGGTCCTCGAGATATTTCTTAAGGGCGTCGGACTCGAGTGACTCGCTGGAGGTATCAGGGGCAACAGCATCTTCCGCAGAGGTGGCAGTAAGCAAGTCTTCGGCCGCGAAGATCGGCGCCCTGAAGCGCAATGCGATGGCTATGCTGTCGGACGGCCGCGCATCGATCTGTATGACGTGATCATCACGACGAAGCTGTAACTCGGCGTAATATGTGCTTTTCTCAACCCGCGTCAGGATCACTCGACTCAGTTCCGCCCCGAGACCGACAATCACCTGTTGCATGAGATCGTGTGTGAGTGGGCGCTCGAACTTTACGTCAGCCATCTCCATGGCGATGGCCTGCGCTTCGGCATGGCCGATGTAGATCGGGATCATGCGTTCCCCATCCTTCTCCTGCAGCACCACGATCGGAGTGTTGGAGTTTTTCTCCACGCCCAAGTGGACTACACCGACTTCAAGAATGTCCTGCACTCGTCTCCCTAGCTCTAATAACGGTAATACTCGGGCTTATACGGCCCTTCGACCGGAATGCCGAGATAATCGCTTTGTTCCTGTGTCAACTTCGTGAGGTCAACACCCAAGTGCTCCAGATGGAGCCGCGCGACCTCCTCATCTAGTTCCTTTTGTAACCGGTACACCTGCCGGTCGTACTTGTTGACGTTCTGCCACAGTTCGAGCTGTGCGAGTACCTGGTTGGTGAACGACGCCGACATGACGAAGCTCGGGTGTCCAGTCGCACATCCGAGATTCAGCAGCCGGCCCTCAGCCAGGATTAACACACTATGACCATCGGGGAAGACCCACTCGTCGTACTGTGGTTTGATGTTGACCCGTTTGATTCCCGGCACTTTCGCCAACCCGGCCATGTCGATTTCGTTGTCGAAGTGACCGATGTTGCCGACGATGGCTTTGTCCTTCATGCGCGCCATGTGATCGGCCATGACGATATTGAAGTTGCCTGTCGTCGTAATGAAGATATCGGCGGTAGGGATCGTGTCTTCGAGCTTTCTGACCTCATACCCTTCCATGGCGGCTTGCAGAGCACAGATGGGATCGATCTCGGTGACGATCACGCGGCATCCTTGGCCCCGTAGCGCTTGTGCACACCCTTTCCCTACCTCACCGTAACCACACACGACAGCCACCTTACCACCCAACATGACGTCGGTCGCCCTCGCCAAGCCGTCGATCAGGGAGTGCCGGCATCCATAGATGTTATCAAACTTGCTCTTCGTTACGGAGTCGTTGACGTTGATGGCCGGGAAGAGGAGCGTTCCGGCTTCGGCCATTTGGTACAAGCGATGGACGCCCGTTGTCGTTTCCTCACTCACTCCCTTGATGTGCTGTACCATCTCGGTCCAACGCCCTGGGCGGCGTTCCATCTCGGTGCGGAGCGTCTCCAAGACTACACGCCATTCTTCGGGTTCGGATGCTTCGTCGAACGCGGGAACCGAACCCGCTCCCTCGAATTCTGCACCTTTGTGAATCAAGAGTGTCGCGTCTCCGCCGTCGTCCACCAGCAGATCAGGGCCAGAGCCGTCCGGCCAGCGTAGTGCCCGTTCGGTGCAAGACCAGTACTCTTCGAGCGTCTCGCCCTTCCATGCGAAGACGGCAACGCCCTTCGGATCTTCCGGGGTACCGTCCCGACCCACGACGACGGCGGCGGCGGCGGTGTCTTGAGTGGAAAAGATGTTGCAGCTCGCCCAGCGGACATCCGCGCCGAGATCTACCAGCGTTTCAATCAATACGGCCGTCTGCACCGTCATGTGCAGACTGCCTGTGACCTTCGCTCCGGCCAACGGCTTTTGATCCCCGTACCGCTCGCGTAAGGCGATGAGTCCAGGCATCTCATGCTCGGCCAGCCGTATTTCATCCCGTCCCTGCCGCGCCAAGCCCAGGTCGGCAACCTCATAGGAATCGTTCGCGCCAACCACCCGACCTGTCTGGGGCGTGTTGTCAGCCCCTGGTGCCGCTGTCGTCGTGTCGGGGTCCGTTTTCGTGAGCATCTATCCGTCTCGTGTAGTAGTCAGTATCGATAGGTTATTCGGGAACAGCGGATCTTCACTGCCGAGTCATGCACCGGCCATCTCGGCCTGCTGCGCGGCCTCGGTCAACTGAGCGATACGCGTGGCATCTTCCCAAGTAAACAGTTTAACCGTTTCGCCGTGGACCGTCACGGTTTCGGGCATTCGCCCAAAGTGGCCATACGACGCCGTGGGCCGATAAATCGGGTTGCGCAAATCCAGCGACGACATGATCCCCGCCGGTGTCAGGTCGAACACTTCCCTCACCGCTCGTTCAAGTATCCCGTCGGGAACAGTGCCGGAGCCAAACGTTTCGACCATGATCGAAACCGGCTCGGCGACACCAATGGCGTAGGCGATTTGGACTTCGCATCGGACCGCGAGCTTTGCAGCGACGATGTGCTTTGCCACCCACCGTGCCGCATAGGTCGCCGAGCGATCGACCTTGGACGGGTCTTTTCCGCTGAACGCGCCACCGCCATGCCGGGCAAAGCCCCCATAGGTGTCTACGATGATCTTGCGGCCGGTCAGCCCGGCATCGCCTTGTGGGCCACCAATCACGAACCGACCGGTGGGATTGATCAGATATCGCACCTCATCGGCTTCGAGATTGCTCTCGGACAAGACCGGTTGAATGACGTGTTCCCGAATCGCCGTCTCGATCTCGTCGGACCGGATGTCCGGTGCGTGCTGCGTCGAAACCACTACCGCCTTGACCGCCACCGGGCGTCCGTCCACATACTCGACACTCACCTGAGTCTTTCCGTCGGGACGCAACCAGCCAAGCTCCGCGCTCTTGCGCACCGAGGTCAGTCGCTGCGCGAGCCGGTGAGCCAAGACGATCGGCATCGGCATCAGTTCGGGCGTATCATCGCACGCGTACCCGAACATCATGCCTTGGTCTCCCGCACCCCCCGTATCTACACCTTGGGCGATGTCCGGGGATTGTCCGTCCAACGTCATCAGCACAGCGCAGGAATCACAATCGAAACCGGCGGACGCGTCGTCGTAACCGATCTCTCGAATGGTAGCGCGGACGAGTTCCGCAAACCGCACGTGGGCGGTGGTGGTGATTTCACCCGCCACCACCACCATCCCGGTCGTCACCAGCGTTTCGCACGCCACCCGCGCGGTGGGGTCCTGCGCCAGGATGGCGTCCAAGACTGCGTCGGAAATCTGGTCCGCCATCTTGTCCGGATGGCCTTCGGTAACGGATTCCGACGAAAACAGGTGCGAATGTGCTGACATACAAAACCTTGATCGTTGACTAGGGATCGGTGGGATGAGACTGGCCTTGAAAAGTACCCCGCCCCCTACCCCTGAGCAACCAACTCGAACCGGAGTGTATCGGCATCCACGAGGTCGTCGATCGCCTCGTTCAGGAGGCTGAGAACCCGGCCGGTGGTCGAGGCAGTTAGGGCCTGCGCGGCAACCGATTCGGCAACGGACGCGTCAAACCGCCGGATCAGCCACCGGATGAAAGGAAGGCGGGGTGGCGCTATGCTCAAGACGCGGTAACCGAGGCCTATGAGGAGGAGCGCGGCTCGCGGATCGGACGCCATTTCGCCACAGACGCTGGGATCGAGACCCGCGTTCCGTCCCGCCTCGGCAATCGCTTTCAGCGACCGCACGACCGCCGGGTGGAATGGGGTGAAGCGGTCCGCGAGACGGGCGTTCCCCCTATCCACCGCCAAGGTGTATTGGGTCAGATCGTTTGTCCCGACGCTCAGAAAATCGCTTTCGGCGGCAAACTCCTCGGCCAGCAGGGCCGCTGCCGGCGTCTCGATCATGACCCCTATCGGAACCTTGGACGCAGCGGGGATGCCGTCCCGCTTCAATGCTTCGGCAGACTCGGCAACGAGCTCACGCGCCCGCTCGAGCTCCTCCATCTGCGTCACCAGAGGAAGCATGAGCTGCACGTTCCCATCTTTTCGGGCGCGCAGTATGGCACGCGCCTGGGTGCGGAAGATGTCGGGCTCGTCGAGACATACCCGGATAGCACGCCACCCCAGCTGGGGATTTGGTTCTCTCGGCGGGCGAAACGGCGCCGGGAACTTGTCGCCGCCGAGGTCGTACGTGCGGACCACCACCGGATGATCCGGAAAACGTTTGCAAATGCGACTGTAATAGTCTGCCTGTTCGTCTTCACTGGGGAGTTCGGTGCGGCCGATAACCAGAAATTCAGTGCGTAATAGTCCCACACCTTCCGCACCGTGTTCCACTGCGGCATCCAACTCCTCGGGAAGATCGACGTTGCCGCGCAGCGACACGTGGACACCGTCGATGGTCTCAGCCGGCTGACCGCTCACCGCCTCCAGTTCCGCGTCGAACTGGCTGCGCCGTTCGGCCTCTGATTCCGCCGCGGCGATCTCCTCCGCAGTGGGATCGGTGAGTACGGTACCGCGCGTGCCGTCGAGGATGACGACGCGGTCGGTCCGAATTTTCTCGAGACCGCCCACAAGCCCCATGACACACGGAATACCCAAACTGTGTGCCAGAATCGCTGCGTGGGACGTCGCCGTGCCCTCGACGCTCGCGAACCCAACGACTTGTTCACGATCGAACTCGACGGTCAGGCCCGGCGTGAGTTCTCTGGTAAACACGATGACAGGCTCGCCGCCACGGTCCTTCAGCACGTCAGAAATGGACTGTCCCAACAGCCGTTGCAGCACCCTGATACTGATGCCGGCAAGGTCGGCTCGCCGCTGGCGAAGCATGGAGCTGTCGGACTGCGCCCAATGCGCACGCAGCTCGAACGCCTTGAATTCGAACGCACGCTCTGCGCTCAACTGGTTATCGTGGATCAAATGCTCCACGGCGCCCAGGAAATCCGCATCTTCGAGCATCAGGATCTGCGCGTCGAAGATCTTCGCCTCGGTGGCTCCGGCGTGCTCTGCGGCATGCTCCCGGAGCTCGTCCAAGTGCGCTTTGACGTCCGTTATCGCATCATGGAGTCGCTCGATCTCATGGGGCACTTCCTCTTTGGACACCACACGATGTGGCACATCGGGCACGCCCCACGTGACGACGTACACAGGGCCAATGACCAGACCCCGAGACACGCCAAGACCGGTAATGAGACGTGGATCATTCATTGGAGATGCCGAACTCCTTTGCCACCAGATCCTCCAGCGCCGTCACGGCCGCCTCGGCGTCGACTCCCTCCGCGCGTAACGTCAACTCCGCGCCACACTCGGCCGCCAATGTCATCACACCCATGATGCTTTTGCCGTTTACCGGCTGCCCGTCTTTCGCCACCTGAATATGCGATTCGAACCGGCTCGCGAGCTTGACGAACTCAGCCGCCGGCCGGGCGTGCAAGCCCAGCTCGTTGATGACGGTCACGCGGCGCTCGGCGCTTACCACAGCCACCCCAACACGAGCGTCATCGCCAGGACGAGGATTCCAAGCCGCGCCGCGCCAAGCGTCGGCACCAGCCATCGCATTGTGATCACCGTCGCCGCCGCGACACCCGCTGTGCCCCACTTCGCGACTCCATCGAAGTCGACCGTCAGCCATTCGGCCACCACCGGTATCGCGAAACCGATCGCCACGGCTGCGACGGGTCCGGACAACCGGAGGCCCGCTTGTAAAACCGGATGCCTCAAGGCCTCGGCCACCCGGATGCCGAACCGCCAACCCGCCAGCAATCCCCACACCCGGAGGGCCACGTGCACGGCGTTGAACAAGAATAAGAACGTGGCCGCTGCAACCAATGGATGGGCGAGCGTCAACACGATCAACCCGATGGCCGCTGCCGCGGGCAACACGCCCGCCCAAACGATGCGGTCCCCGAGCGAGCCGAGCGGTCCCTTCAACGCGGTGCGGAGTCTCTCGATTTGCTGTGGCGGGACGCCTTCGTGTTCCGCTTTGGCGATCGAACCAACGGCTAACCCAGCCAAGTAGGGATGGGTGTTGAAGAAACCTGCCGCGCGCCCCATGGCACTGCGATACGCTTTTCCGGCACGACCGCCGTTCAAATCGCGCAGCAGCGGCTCAATGGCCACCGCCATGCCCAAGCCTTGCAGCCGCTCGTGGTTCATGGATCCTTGAAACACGAACAATCGGATCATCGCCGCCCCCAAACCGCGCTTCATTGTACCACCCATGCGGCGCCGGCAACGAGACCGGACACGAGCCAGATCCAACCGTGGCGGGCATCACGCGCAACCCGAACACCGCTGACGAACGTCGTTCCCAACCCAACCCCAATCGCCACGGCGCTGAGCACCACCGCTCCGCGCAACGTGACGGGTACCGTGGCCCTCACGATAACAGACAAAATCAATCCGACGACCGTCAAGCTCACCACACGCCCGAAGTCACGCAGGACACCTCGCCGATGCAGGCGGTAAATGATCCGTACGTCCCCGGCATCGATGGCATCACGATGCCGCTGTACGTCTACGGTCGTGCGTTGTCGAACGAATTGGATGGACGTTTCTCCCAGGTAGGCGATGACCAATCCCACGACCACGGCAATGCCGATCCCGAACACGTCGGGAGCCCCGGCCGCGGTGGCCGACGCGGCGACGGCCCCCAAACCATAGTCCGGATAACGCGCGGCGCCGAACGGCAAGACTTCCATCGCGAAGAGTTCGAGAACGGCGCCAACGATGAGCCCGCTTTGGACGTCGCCGACGATCAAACCCGCCACCACACCGGCTACGATCGGTCGAGCGATCATGACTTGCGCCAGGGTCGCCAGATCGAGGCCCACGAGTGTGCCCCAAACCAGCAGCCCGCCCATCGCCGTGAATTCCATCACAGCAAATCCGTGAGGGCGACAGGCGCAGCATTCGGCAAATCTTGTGCCGTGATTTCGATCCCGCGGGTGGCCAGCGAACGCAATTGGTGGGCCTCCTCATCGCTCAAAAAAAGATACGGCAGGTGCTGGTGGCGATCGCCCTCGTTGTGCACGCCGCCGAGGTTCACCTTCCGAATGCTCGGGGCACCCTCGCACAACCGTCGGAGCGCATCGATACCGCTGACCAGAATGATGGTTTTGCACGAACCGTTGGCCCACGCCTCGACGCCGCCCGCGGCCTGGTCGACCGTCGTAAATTTCACCTCCATGCCGTCAGGAACCCCCAAGCGGTACAACTCCTGCTCCCAGTCGTTTTTGGCGACCTCGTCGTCCGCAAGCACGACCAAATCGGGCCTGAGCTCACGACCCCACCCCACCACGACTTGGCCGTGAATCAGCCGATCGTCGACGCGAACGAGTTCCAAGCTCACGATCCAACGACCTTGATCGCCCCCGCACCGATCTCGACGGCGCGTGCCGCGGCTTCGGCGAGGGTCGCGTCTCGACGGTGCACAAAGTCCAGCAACATCGCGAGATTCACACCCGCTACTACGGCAATGGCCGGATGCTCGCGCTGAAAGATCATCGCGGCTTGCAAGCAACTTCCGCTCGGCAGATCGACGAACAACACACAATCTCCGTCGCAGGCCGCTTCGGCAACCAGATCCCGGAGCGAGTCGCGGCCACAACCTTGATTGCTGATGGCCGCCAGGGCCCCGGCGTCGCCAGTAATCGCGTGAACGGCATCGACCAGAGCCTTCGCCACGGTGCCGTGTGAGACGACGACCCCCGTCAGACCGTCACTCATAGTCTTCCGCTAGGTACTCGCGCAAATCCCGCTGTTCGGCCAGCTGCGCGATGAGGCGCTCGTTCAGCAAATGTGCCGAGTCCACACCACTGTATTTGAGCAGATGGTTCATTGCGACGACTTCAGACACCACCGTGATGTTCTTCCCTGGATTCAGTGGAACGACGACCTTTGGCACCTCGACCCCGAGAATCGTCGTGGTCTGCGCGTCCAACCCGGTGCGATCGGCCTCGTGTGCTTGCTCCCAATCGACGAGTTGGACGACCACCTCGATGCGTTTCTGGTAACGGACGGCGTGCACGCCGAACATCGCCGACACATCGACGATGCCGGCACCCCGGATCTCCATGTGGCGGCGGGTGAGTTCAGGGGCCCGGCCGATCAGAACCTCGTTGCCACTCTGGGTCACGATGATCGCGTCGTCGGCGACCAACCGGTGCCCACGTTCTACGAGATCGAGCACGCACTCGCTCTTGCCAATGCCGGATCTTCCCATGAACAGCAATCCCACGCCGAACACGTCGGCGAGCGATCCATGCAGCTTCGTTGTTGGGGCAAACACTTCGTTGAGAAACGGCGTCAGCCGCTGGTAGAACTCGGCGGTGGAGAGTTTGGACCGCAGGAGGGGAATCCCGCGCTCCTTCGCCACGGCAACGAGTTCTTTGGGAACACGCTGTCCCTTGGTCACGAAAATGCAGGGGAGATCGAAGTTCAAGAACGTTTCCCACGACGCCCGACGGTCGTCGGGAGACAGGGACCGCAGGTACTCCACCTCGGTCTCGCCGAGCACGTGCAACCGTTTCGCCGGAAATCGCTTCGTGAACCCGGCGAGAACGAGTCCGGGGCTCGAAACCTGAGGGACGCGAATCGCCCGGTCGAGCCCGACGTCACCCGTCAGCATTTCGAGTTGGAGAGCTTTGCCTTTCCGGGCGAGGAGGTCGCTTACCTTAAGCAGCGTCACTTCTCTCCGACCGCATGGCGCCGGCTCGCGGGGTTACTGGGTAATTTGTCGAGTTGGTTTCGAAGTTTCTCCGCTGCGCGGTCGAGGGCCGTTCGAAAGTCAACAGCTTCGGCACTGGCCACGTGGACGGAACCGCGCGGCATGTGTAGCAGGAACTCGACGATTTGTCGATTGTGGTCATTATCGAACACGATCTCGGCGCGCTGGGGGCGCCACGCTAACCTGGCGGTTCGTTCGATCAACTCCACTGCTCGATCGCGGAGCATATCATCGATTTGACAGTGACGGGCAGTTACCGTGACTTCCACAGAAGGCTCCTTTCGTTTCAAGAGAGGCCGGCGGTCTCCATCACATGCGCCCGCGTTTGTTCGGCGGCGCGCTCCCACGTCAATCCGACCGCGAAGTTTCGCCCACCCAACCCGAGGCGCTCCCGAAACGCCACATCAGCAGCGACACGAATCATCGCCGCAGCCAGCGCTTGGTGGTCTCCGTAAGGCACCAATAAGCCAGTTTCTTCCTGAATAACTGATTCTCGCAACCCCGGGCTGTCGGCCGCAATGGTCGGTGTGCCGCACGCCGACGCCTCGACGTTGGAGATACCCCACCCTTCCTTCACCGAAGGAAAAACATGGGCCCAGGCTCGCCGCAGCAAATCGCGCTTGTCCGCCTCACTGACGAATCCCAAAAACTGCACCGCGTCACCGAGGGCCAGGCGCCGCACGATCGCCTGGAGGCGGGGTCGATCGTTGCCCTCGCCGGCGATTTGGAGGAGAGCGGCCGGAAAGCGGGCCCGGACCCCCTGAAAAGCCTTGAGAGCCGTATCTATTCCCTTATAACGCTTGAGACGACCCACGTACAGGAACGTCGGGACCTCGGCCCGGCCGGCCGCCGCGTCTGGAACAAACCATTCCGTGTCGACCCCCGGATAGATGACTCGGATAGATGCTGGATCAACACCCCGGTGGCCCAACTCGTCCTTGGTGCTCTCGCTGATTGCGTGAAAAGCCGAGCGGCGATACACCCACGGAATCGGCCGCTCGGCAAGCCAGACCAGCAGCGCAACCGGAAGCGACGCCTCTTGAAACGCCGTTCTGCCGAAGAGATGAGGAACGATGGTATAGGTCGGCAGGCTGGTGAGCATGGGGAGGTAGAGTGGGAGCTTGTTCACATCTTCTACAACGATATCGTACGACGCGCGATCGAGCGCTTGGCGCACCGCCCCACGACCGAGAGCGGCAAAGCTGTGCCTGCCACCAATGCGATGGACTTCGATCCCGTCGATCACGGTCCGCGCCTCGGCGCCGTCCCAACCAGAGCACAACAGCGTGACTCGATCTCCGACGTGCACCAAACGCTTGAAGATCTCAAAAAAATGAATCTCCGCCCCTCCCGCTTGCGGATTCTCGAGGTCCAACCAGTTCACCGCGAGGATTCTCACAGCCGGCCGTGGCGCCGCGCGAGAGCATCCAACACTCCATTGACGAACCCGGGTGCCTTCTCACCCGCAAACCATTGGGCCAAACGAACTCCTTCGTCGATCACGACCTTTGCCGGCACGTCGGTTTCCAGCAACTCGTGGAGGCCCAGACGCAAGATGTTGCGCTCGACCATGCCGATGCGCGAAAGACGCCAATTCTCCGCAGCGGCCGCGATATCGTCGTCCAGGATCTCCACTCGGGCTGCCACGCTCTCCACCAAACGCACGGCGGCTTCGCCCTCCGGTAGCTGCCTCCCCTGGGATTGCAAACCCTCGACGACCGTCTCGACCGATGGCCGATGTTGCACTTCCCACGCGTACAACAGCTGCAACGCGCGCGCGCGGACCTTCGTTTCACGTCGCAGCACGACCATCGACCTGGTCCAGCGTATTCGCCGTCTCAATTGCCGCGGCAGCCGCTTCGGCACCCTTGTTACCCGCCTCACCGCCGGCACGCGCCATAGCTTGAGCGAGAGTTTCGCATGTCAGCAGGCCAAAACCCACGGGGATTCCGGTTTCCTGCGCCGCCGTCCCGAGTCCACGTGCGGCTTCGGCACAGATGTAGTCGAAGTGCGGTGTCTCACCGCGGATAACCGCGCCCAACGCCACCGCCGCACGATATGTGTTGGTGTCGAGCGCGCGCTTTACCAAAAGGGGAAGTTCCCACGCGCCGGGGACCCAGACGACATCGACACGGTTCTCCGGATACCCAGCGTCCGCCAGCGCGGTCATGGCTCCTTCCAACAACCGGCGGGTCACACCTTCGTTGAATCGGCTTGCGACCACGAGCACCCGCCCGGGCGGGGAGCGGTCGGGAGACGAATCAGCCGGCATGTCAATGGGACAAAAGATGCCCGAGCTTATCCCGCTTGACGTCGAGATAATCGCGGTTGTCGTCGGTCGGCAGCGGCTCAATGGGAACTCGTTCTACGATGTGCAGTCCGTATCCCTCCAGACCAATCAGTTTTTGTGGGTTGTTCGTCAACACGCGGATAGAACTGAGTCCTTGATCCATGAGGATCTGTGCCCCGATACCGTAGTTACGAAGATCCGGGGCAAAACCCAATCGCTTGTTGGCTTCGACCGTGTCGTGTCCAGCGTCTTGCAGCTCGTACGCCTTGAGTTTGTTGAGCAGTCCGATGCCGCGACCCTCCTGGTCGAGATACACGATCACACCGGCTCCCTGATCGACGATCGCGCGCATCGCACTCTGCAACTGCCAACCGCAGTCGCAGCGCGACGAGCCAAAAACGTCGCCGGTGAGGCACTTGGAGTGCATGCGCACCAGTACGTCCCTTTTGTCGGACACGTCGCCGTAGACGAGCGCGATGTGTTCGGCGTCGTCAACGTCGTTCGAATACCCAATCACGCGAAACTCCCCAACCTGTGTGGGCAGCCTGGCGTTCGCGATGCGATGCACCAAGCGTTCGTGCTGCAACCGGTAGGCGACGAGTTGAGCAACGGTGACAAACGTGAGGCCTTGCTCCGCCGAAAATTCCTCGAGTTGCACACGGCGCATCATCTTGCCGTCGTCATCGAGGATTTCGCAGATCACCCCAGCCGGATAGAGCCCCGCCAAACGTGCGAGATCCACACTCGCCTCCGTTTGACCGACACGCTGGAGGACGCCGCCCCGACGGGCGCGCAACGGAAAGACGTGCCCGGGACGTCGCAGATCCTCGGGAACCGTCGCCGGATCAATGGCAATCTGGATGGTCTTGGCACGATCCCACGCCGAGATGCCGGTCGTGACACCGAACCGCTTCGCGCCATCGATGCTGACCGTAAACGCCGTTTCGTTGGATTCGGTGTTTTCCTCCGCCATCTGGGGAAGACCCAAGGCACTACACCGTTCCGGCGTCAGCGTGAGACAGATCAAGCCGCGGCCATACTTCGTCATGAAGTTGACCGCGGCGGCGGTCATGCCCTCAGCGGCACCGACCAGATCCCCCTCGTTCTCTCTATTCTCGTCGTCGGCGACTATGACCAGTCGCCCCTGACGAATATCTTCTATCGCCTGTTCGATAGTTCCAAATGCCATAACCCCTCACTCAATATCCGTCGCCCGGGAATCGAGAAGCTGTTTCACGAACTTCCCGAGCATGTCTCCCTCCACATGGATCCGATCGCCAACACTCAGCGTTCCCAGCGTCGTGTGTTCATGCGTAAACGGAATCACCGACACCTGCACCACGCCGGGTTCGGGAATGGCATTCACCGTCATGCTCACCCCGTCGAGCGCGATCGAGCCGTGAAGCACTGTGACGGCGGCGATCTCGCCCGGCACCTTTACATCGATCAGGACGGCGTCACCGCGTGGAGTCACGTCGAGGACTTCGGCCACACCATCGACGTGCCCTTGCACGAAGTGACCACCCAACCGCTCCCCGACTGCCAACGCCCGCTCGAGGTTCACCCGCGCCCCCACACCCATGTCGCCAAGCGTCGTCCGTTCCCTTGTCGTAACGACGGCCTCGACGGAAAAGTTGCCGGGACCCAGCTCCATTACCGTCAGGCAAGCGCCGTTCAACGCAACGCTCTCACCCAAAGCGAGGTCATCGAATGGGGCTGGGGCGGCAATGGTCAGCTTGAGCCGGTCGCCGTCCGTCCCGACGGCCTGCACCGTCCCCTGGGCCTCTATGATCCCTGTAAACATAACTCGCGATCCACCGCCAACAGCGTGTCGGGGCCCAGGGCTCGTCGGTCGATAACCGTCCACCATCGGGCATGTTCCAGTGGAACCGCTCCGAGAGAGCCAAAGGCGGGTATCCCCCTCCCCAACCAAAGAGGGGCTTTGATCCAGTACAACCGGTCCACCAACTCCCCATCCATCAGGGCCCCTATCAGTGCGCCCCCGCCCTCAATGAGGATGGAGTGGATGCCCTGCTCCCCCAGGGCGGCGAGCGACCCTGCCAAGTCGTCCGCCTCCAATACTGTAACTTGAGTATGGGCAAGGGCTTGGCGTAGTTCAACCACCCGATCAGGCCTCGCAACCACCGTGGTGGGGGCGTTGCTTGTGTCCAGGACATTGAGATCAGTAGGCATCTCGCCCACGGTCGTGAAAATCACCCTGGTGGGGGCCACCCTCGGCTCCACTTCCCCCCGGACGG
>JAPULP010000128.1 GCA_027294815.1 Gemmatimonadota bacterium
CGGCCTCCGCCCCGGCTGGCGTCCTGCGTCCGACACGCATGAGCAGTATGATCGGTATCACTCCGACGAGTACGATCGTGAGCGACGGCAGGGCCGCGGACTCCCAGAGCGACTCGGCAGCCAGCATGTACGTCCACATGGACAGCGTTTCCATCCCAAAGGGAGCCAGTAATATCGTCGCCGGAAGTTCTTTCATCACATCGACGAAGACGAGAGCCGCACCGGCGGCCATGCCGACCTTTACGAGCGGGAGATGCACGCGCCACATGATACGAGTTGGACTCGCGCCAAGTGTTTGAGCCGCCATCTCCATATGCGGGGTCACCTTGTCCATGCTCGACTCGACGCTGTTGTATGCCACGGCCATGAAACGCACGACGTACGCGTATACCAACCCCGCGATCGAACCAGTGAGAAGCAATCCGGGGTTGATACCGAACAGCGTCTGCGAAACGCCCGCCACGCTGCGATCGATCGCCGCAAGTGTTATCAACGCGCCGGCGGCGATGACCGCACCGGGTAGTGCGTAACCCATGGTTGCCAGACGCCTCGTTGCCCGTCCTACTCGTCCTCGACTGAAGCGCGCCCCCTGTGCGAGCACGAGGGCGAGCATCACGGCAACGAGCGCTGCGGTGGCGGCCAGAGCAAATGTGCGGAGCACGTACGCCGCGTATACGGTTTTCAGGGCGCTCGCCGTCGCTGGCTGTGTCAGGTCACCCAGTGTCCACAGGATCAGGCGCCCGGCTGGGAGCGCGAACGCGGCCCCGAAAATAGCGGCGCACACCGTCGTGGCCGCCCACTTCCGCCAGCCCTCGAGCTTGACGCGAGCGATCTGACGCGTGCGCCGGCCGGGTTGGTAATACCGAGACCGCCCACGCAACACCCGTTCGACGATCACGACCGCGAGCGCGAACAGGAGAAATACCGCGGACAACTCTATGGCGGCATCGCGGTTCATCATGCCCTGCCACACGTACACCACGCCTTCACTCATCGTCCGGAAGTTGAAGAAGCGGACCGTGGCGAAATCGGTCATGGCCTCGAGCAGCGCCAACGTGACCCCCGCCACGAGTGAGGGACGCGCCAATGGCAACACGAGCTTGAAGAACGTTTGGAGTCGGCTGTATCCCATGGCACGCGCGGCGTCGAATGTCGACGAAGACTGTTCTCGGAAAGCCGCGCGTGCGAGAAAATAGACATACGGGTACAGCGTCAATCCCATCACCATGATGGCGCCACCGCCCGACCGAATGTTGGGAAGCACGAGTCCGCTTCCGAACCAATTGCGCAACGTCGTCTGCACCGGCCCCGCGAAGTCGAATGTGGCCATATAGACGAAACCCATCACGTACGTGGGCATGGCGATCGGCAGGATGAGCGCCCAATCGAAAACACGCGATCCGGGAAAACGATACGCGGTCACCAGCCAAGCCAGTCCCGAGCCCAATGCAAACGTGATGACACCGACCCCTAGCATCAGTACCAAGGTGTTGCGGATCATCTCGGGAAGGATGGTGGACCACAGTTGAGCCCACACTTCGCCCGTGGGGTTCATCAATCGTCCGACGAGGAGTATCATCGGGACCGCGACCAGTGCGGCGATCAATCCGGGAACGATGGACCACCACAGTCGGCGCACAGGTTGGCGGAGCGACACGGAATTCTTCGGCGCGTTACCGGTGACCGGCCCGCTGCAACAGTCCTACGGCGTCGGCTTGGTATTTCCCGAATTCGCCGAGCGGCATCGGGTCGGCCTTCCACTCGCCGAAATCACTGAGAATCGAATGCGGTGCGACCTCCGGGTTCACCGGGAACTCGAGGTTGCTACCCGGAAGCCCGCTGTCGTCAGCCGCCTGTCCGGCGTGGCCACTCAGCCATTCGATGAGTTTGATGGCGTTTCCTGGATTCGCCGCTGCAGCGGTGACCCCAATGCCGGACACGTTGCTGTGGACGCCACGGCCGTCCTGATTCGCCCACAACATTCTCACCGGGAAGTCGGGATCGTCCCTGAGGAGGCGTCCCAGGTAATAATGATTGGTGATGCCGACGTCGCATCCGCCGGCCGCCACCGTTTGGAGGATCCGTGTGTCGCTGTCGATGTACTCCGGATCGTTGGCAACCCAGCCGCGCACGATCTCTTCCGTCCGCGCCTCTCCGTGTGCGACAATGAGGCTTGCGATGAGAGATTGTGTGTACACGTTGGTGGCGGGCCGCAGGCACAGCCGTCCGCGCCACTTGCTGTCCGCCAGCGATTCGTACGTCGAGATTTCCGCGGGGTCCACGCGGCCCGGCACGTAGGCGATCGACCGCACGCGCTGGCTCAACGCAAAGAAGCGATTTTGTGGATCACGCAGGCCCTCGGGAACGTTCTGCTCGATCACGGGGGAGGTGACCGATTGCAGCAGGCCCTCTTCGGCGGCGAGCCACAAACCGCCCGCATCCACGGCGAAGAAAGCGTCGGCCACGGTCTGTTCGCCCTCGGCCTTCAGCCGCTCGAGCAGGGAGTGCAAGTCACCGTGGGAAACACGGACCTGTATGCCTGTCTCCGCCGTGAAGCCGGCGTACATTGGCTCCATCGCGCCATAGTGCCGTGCGGAGTAGATGTTGACGACCTGAGTGGAATCGGCTGTGGTGCATCCGAGCGCGGCGCAAACGGTGAGCGCGGCGACACTGCGGCGCATGAAAATCTGGGGTTTCGGGAGGTTTGTCATGTGGTTTGCCGGGCCCTCGCACCGCAAATCTGGCGGCGGGTGGACGAATTTAATTGAGAATGAGAATCACTTGCAACTAGCTACACCACGGAATATAGGGGGTAGGTTTTTCCCCTTCAAGGGGTGGCTCGACTGGTAGCTTCACGCTCTGTCCGGGGGTAGGTTCTCCTGCACCGAGCCCTTCCAACGCAATCGTGAGACCTTCGGAGGCATCGTGAAGATCTATCTGGACACCGCAAATCTTCGGGAGATCGAGGAAGCGGCCAGCTGGGGTGTGCTGAGCGGTGTAACGACCAACCCCACGCTCATGGCGCGCGAGGAAGGCGCCGATTTCGAAGAGACCGTGAAAAAAATTGCCAGCTTGGTGGACGGTCCGATCAGTGCCGAGACGGTGTCGGAGGATGCGGGGGGAATGGTGAAGGAGGGCATGGGGTTCGCCAGGTGGCATCCCAACGTCATCGTCAAGGTACCGTCGACGATCGAGGGGTTGAAGGCGACGGCTTGGCTCAAGCGCGAGGGCATCCGCACGAACGTCACCCTGTGTTTCAATGCCAATCAGG
>JAPULP010000129.1 GCA_027294815.1 Gemmatimonadota bacterium
CAAGGCGCACGCGCGCGATCTCAGGCTCGACAAGAGCACCACGATCGAGAAGACTCAGGAGATTGCCTACTATCCGGCGAGCGTCATGCCGGCGCCGGACGAAATGGGCGCTGCTCCGATCGATCGTGCGGCGGCACTTCAAGCCGCGAGTGCAATCGAAACGCCGGTGGATGCGTTGATGCGGCGGCAGCGGGGCGATAGGCCGCCCGCCCACTACACGCCTGGGTAATCAGCCGTCGAGGCTACGCGTCTTTGTGAATCACTCGTCCGACGATGATCGATATGTTGTCGCTACCCCCGTCGTCGAGCGCATCTTGCAGCAGATCCTCACACACCTGTTTTGCCGACGTCATGTTCGCAAGACGGTCCCGCATCCGATCGTCGCTGACGTGTTTCGTCAGGCCATCGCTACAGAGCAAGCCGACATTGTGCCAACCCTGATCGATGCGCGTGACCACTGGTGCGTGCTGCATCCCACCGATGGCACTCGAGAGCACGTGCGCCCACCGGGTGTTGCCGGCGTCGGTCTTGCCCAACACGCCCTGATCGACCAACTCTTGCGCCATCGTCTGATCTCGTGTGATCTGGGTCAGCTTCCCCTCGCGAAAGAGATAACAGCGGCTATCGCCGACCTGCAGGATATAGGCGTACGGCCAGACGCCGATCCAGAGTGTGAGTGTTGTTGCCATGCCGCGTCGCTCGGAATCCGCCTCCGCCAGCTTCGAGATGCTGGCGTGGACCTCCATCGCGGCCTCTTCGAGCGCGGTGGAAAACTCCTCCTCTTTATGAGCGTCGGCGGTGTAGTAACACTGCATGCTGTGCGAGACGTACTCGATGATCCGTTCGATGGCCATCCGACTCGCCTCTCCACCGCCGTACCCGCTCCCGACACCATCCGCTACCATGCTCATGTAGGCGAGGCGTTCACCCTCTAACGGCAGCTCGTCGACATGGGGCAGGCTCGTGAGGTGCACCCGCATGTGCTTGCGCAGCGAACAGATCATGAAATGGTCTTGATTGACCTTACGGATCTTTCCGACATGCGTCAGACCGTATACATCAATCTCGTCATCGAGCGGTTGCCGAGTGGGGGCGATCGCGGGGCTGGATGTCGGTGTGTCTGTTCCGGGCGACGTCATGAGTCATCTCCTCGCCGTTGCTTCTCTCCTAATAGTGGGGCGAGGTACCGGGGGCGTCTAGGGGTACTCTCCCTCCACACGGGCGATATAGGCCGCACAGGTGAGGTCTCCGGTCACGTTTACCGCCGTTCTGAACATGTCCAGAATCCGGTCGAGCCCCACAACGAGCGCGATCCCCGCCGCCGCCTGCGGTCCTAGACCGAGCGCATTGAGCACGATGAGCGTCGTAACGAGCGAACTACCCGGAATACCGACGCCGGCCACCGCCGCGGCCGTGGCAGTTACGAGAATAATCATCAGTTCCTCGAGGCCAAACGGGAGGCCGTAGACCTGGAGAATGAAGACCGCAGTCACTCCTTTGTAGAGCGCCGAACCGTTCATGTTCAACGTTGCCCCGGCGGGAATCACGAAGCTTGCGACACGGTTTGAAATCCCCAGTTTTCGCTCCACGACATCCATGCTCACCGGCAGCGTGGCATTAGACGAAGCCGTCGAGAACGCGAGCAACGGAGCCTCGGCGACACTTCGATAGAAGTCGACGACCTTCACACGCGCCAAAAACCGAAGCGCGATCGAAAACGTTCCAAGCACGTGCAACACACAGCCGGCCACCACGACGAGCGAGTACACGAGCAGCCGCTGCAACAGATCTGTCCCAAAGCGGGCCACGGTCGCGGCGATGAGGGCGAAGACGGCGTACGGCGCGAGTTTCATGAACCACCCGATGATCACCATCGCCGTGTCGTTGATTGCCTGAAAAAAAAGAATGACAACTCGGCGCCGCTCTTCAGGGATCGCACCGACCGCAACCCCGAACAAGACCGTCGCGACGATCAACGGTAGTAGATCCATTTGAGCGGCCGCGGCCACTGGGTTCCTCGGCACCAATTCCACCAGCACATCGAGCCAGCTCCGCTCCGGCGCAGCTACCGCGGCAACATCACTCTGAAACTGCGCGGTCAGCGCCTCGCGCGTCGCCGGATCCATGCCCACACCAGGTTGGACGATCCACGCGAGCGCCACGCCGATGCCCACCGCGATCACCGTCGTGCCCAAGAAATACGCCAGCGTGCGGCCGCCAATGCCGACCAGGCGGCGTCCGTCCCCCAGCGACGCCGTGGCGACCGTCAGGCTCCCCACCACGAGTGGGACCACGACCATCGAAATGAGCCTGATAAACCCCTCACCGAGTGGCTCGAGACCCACGAGCACGTCCACCAGCCAATCGACGCCCAGCATCCTGGCCAAACCCCCAACGACGATTCCGCCCACGAGCCCGATGAAAATCTTTGTGGAGAGATTCACGACGGACCGAAACCTCCATGTTCCCGCATGTACGGTACGATGCCCCCAGCTGTGAGAATCTCCAGCGGCACACCGGCCAAGGCATGTCCAACCGATGTGGTCTCGGTGTCTTCGTTTCGAACCGAGACCCCCGCCCCTCCCCCATCAATCACGACTGTAATTCGATCGCCCTCTCGAATATTCTCGGTGTCGCATTCTATCGGCACGAGGCCGTTGTTGATGGCGTTGCGATAGTACGTTCGTGCAAAGCTCTTGGCGAGCACCGCCTGAATGCCCGAGGCCAGCATGACGGTTACGGCCACCTCCATCGCCGAACCGCAGCCAAAATTCTTTCCCGCCACCACCAGGTCATCGGGTTGAACTGACTCGGCAAATGTTGGATCGATCGATTCGAACAGGAAGGTCTTCAGTTCGTGCGGTTCCAGAGTCTCCTTCTTCCGTAAGGACGAAATGATGTAGTCGGTATTGATATCGTCGCCGAACTTGCGGGCGCGTCCTGTGATATGCATTGCCGTCACCGTCCCATCGCTCGTGGATCGACGATGCGACCATGCACGGCGGCAGCGGCGCATGATGCCGGCGAGGCGAGAAAGATCGAGGTGCCGGCGTTGCCCATCCGTGCCTTGAAATTGCGGTTGGCCGTTGATACCACCGTCATACCATCGGTCGGGATCGGTTCAGACGTGCCGCAGCACGGACCACACCCGGGGGGCGTGATCACCGCACCCATGCCGGCCAGCTTCTCCATCGTTCCGTCCTGCTCCAACTCGCGAAGCACCGCGCCGGACGCGGGCGTCACCACGAGTTGCACGCCGGCGGCCACGCCCCCACCAGCTTCTAAGACATCCAGCGCCTCGTGAAAGTCACGCACACGACCTCCGGTACAGGTACCCAGGAACACCATGTGCACCGGCGTGTCGAGCACATCGTCGAGCGAGGCGACGTTGGCTGGATCGTGTGGTTGGGCCACGACCGGCACCAACGAATCGAGATCGATGGTCACTTCATCCACATAGGTCGCGTCCAAATCCGGATCGACTGTCTCATAGGACCGCCTCGCCCGCGGTTTCAAGAAAGCGTGCGTTCGGTCATCGGCGGCAAACATCCCAACCTTGGCCCCACATTCAACCGACATGTTACTCAGAACCAGACGGTCGTCGATGGAGAGGCCTCCACATCCGGTTCCGTGAAACTCGATTGCTCGGTACGCCGCACCGTCGCCACCGATTGTCGAAAGGAGTGACAACGCGACATCCTTCGCGGATACACCGACGGGCAATGCACCCTCGAGAATTACCTTGATCGATTCCGGGACTCGGAGCCACACCTTGCCCGTCATCAGAACCGCCGCGAGGTCGGACGACCCGATTCCTGTCGCGAAGACGTTGAGCGCGCCGCACATGACCGTGTGACTATCGGCACCAACGAGGAGATCGCCGGGGAGTGCGCGACCGCTCTCGACGGCAATTTGGTGACTGATCCCCTCACCCATCTCGGCCAGTGTTGCATCGTTCTGCCGGGCAAA
>JAPULP010000013.1 GCA_027294815.1 Gemmatimonadota bacterium
CCGTCCCCGGCCACGGTAGTTGACCGCGAGGTTGTTGAGCGCGGTGGGGTCGGTGGGATAGCGATCAAGCAACGTCGTGTAAGCCAGTTCGGCCGCGGCCTCGTCCTCGGTGACGTAGGTGTAGTACGCAGCCTCGGCGAGGTATCGCTCGCGATCCGTCAGCCGGTCCTGCAGCTCGTAGGCCCGCGTAAACGCCGCCACCGCACGCTCTGGATCCTGGCCCTGATTGCGGAGGATGATCCCGAGCTTCCGATGCGCCATGGCAAACGACGAATCGACGTCGAGTGCCTGCTTGAGCAAGGCGATGGCCTGATCCGCTTCCGAGCGATCGTTGGCGCGTTCAGCCTGGACGAAGAGTCGAAGCGCCTCGGTTGAAGCCGTCGTCACCTCGGCCAGCGGTGCGTCCGCACGGATCGTCTTCAGCGATTCGCCGATCCGCTCCCGCAGTGTCGCGGATAGACGATCGACCGCCCCGACCAAACTGCCACCCGACGCGGTTTCGCGGGCGGCCGCAAGCGTTTCGCCCGTGCTGGTAGCGATGAGCGTTGCCGAAACGATGTAGTCGCCTGCCAGCGATCGAATCTCTCCGCTCAATACCGCTTTCACCCCCTCTCGCACGGCGATTTCCATGGCAAGGTCGTCGGTCAGGATCGTGTTGGGGTCGCGTTGCATTCGCCGAAGGACCTGGGCGATCTGCATTGGTTCCATCAGCGTCACCGTCTCCGACTGGGCGAGATCGATACGGAGGAGTTCGGTAACCGACTCAGAGAGCGTCGAGTCGGAGGTGGCGTTCTCGAACTGCGCGAGAATCAGCCGCCCCTGATCATCGAGGACGCCCGCCGCCACCAGCGTGGCGACCGGACCGATCCCGAGCATCCGCATCACCGTATACGTCACGGTGCCGGCGGCAAACAGACCATACCCTCCCACGAGAACGCGGCGGATGACGGGCCACCCGGCCCCACCGCGCCACGCGCTGAATCCCGCCGCCAACACGGCGCCGACGGTGAGCATCGCCGTCCCCTGGAGCGTCCAATCGGGGAGGCCGAGCTGCATCATCAACAGGTACACGACGCCGACGAGGACCGCTCCCACACCGGCGAACGTCGCCACCACCCGGACCGGAGATTGCGATCGTACGAAACCGTCGACGTTGATGGCCTGCGTCGAGACGGGTGTCAGCACACCGCTCGAACCGGCGACGGCGTCGAGCACCGACGAAAGCTGGTCGGCCGATTGCCAGCGATCGGCCGGTTTCTTAGCGAGACAGCGCATGATCGCGTCGGCGAGAGGCGCGGGAATCGAGGGCCGGTGTTCGGCGATTGGACGCGGTGTTTCACTGATGTGCGCCGCGAGAAGCGCCTGGACGGAGTCCGACTCGAACGGGAGCCGCCCCGCAAGCATCTCGTAGGCCATGCAACCCAGCGCATAGATATCGGCCCGATGATCCACGTTCGGATCGCCCGCCGCCTGTTCCGGGGCCATGTACATCGGGGTGCCGAGTGACGTGCCCATCTGCGTCAGGCCGGTCTGTGAATCGTTCTGGGAAGCCGACACCGCCTTGGCAATCCCGAAATCCGTCACCATCGCGTGTTTGCCCGAGAGCATGACGTTGTCGGGTTTGATGTCGCGGTGGACGACCCCCGCTTCGTGCGCACGCGCGAGTGCGTCCGCCACGTCGCGGATGATCCGGACCGCCTCATGGACCGGCAGCTCGCCCTCGCGATCCATCCGGTCCCGTAGGGACAGCCCGTCGATGAACGGCATGACGTAGTACAGCAGATCCGGCTCCACCGGCGCGGCGGAACCGGCGGTCAGGATTGGAACGATGAGCGGATGCTGAAGCGACGCAGCCAGCTGCGTCTCGAGCTCGAACCGTTCCTTGTTCACGCCGGCGGCCATGTCCGGGGGCAGGACCTTGATGACGACCTGCCGGCTCAACGCCGTTTCCTCTGCGAGGAAAACCCGGCTCATCCCGCCACCCCCCAACTCCCGTTCGAGAGTGTAGGTGCCGGCGAAAACGGATTGCAAACGGTCGATCAGTTGGGGCATCAGATCCCGATCTGGTGAAACCTTCCAAAGATATGGATGCCCCACCGTGGGTGGAACCGCAGGCGGGGCGGACGGCCGAGACTCTCCCTCCAACTCTTTCGCGCCTCGGCATCGCCGACCCAGTAGCGGTGGTCGTGGATCGCGAAGGTCCACAGTATCACCGCTCGGCCGGCGGCGAGCGAGCCCTGGCCGCTGCCGAAGGAGACCTCTCGCCGCTGGGGGAGTCCATCGATACCGGACTGACGAGGGTAGGTATCGAAGGTGGCCGCCGACGTGATCAACACGGCGGCGACGAGGCCAACAACGGGTGTCGGGTTGAGTCTGCGTGACATGCTTAGCTCCCCCCTCTCGTTATATGGGCGTCCCAGACTTTATAACCATCATTTTATCGATCTGCATGTCTTCCATGGTGTAAGGAATGCCGCCGATGCCAAGTCCTGACTCGCGCAGGCCGGCAAACGGCATTACATCGTCGCGAAATGCGGTGTGATCGTTGATCATGACGGCCGACGCGTCCAGCTGTTTGTACAAGCGCATCGCTTGGTCGTTATCGTTGCTGAAGACCGCGGCCTGAAATGCCACCGGCAGCGAATTTGCCTGTTGCACAGCAGCGTCGACATTGTCATACGCGTAGACGCAGACGACCGGACCAAAAATTTCCATGGTGCTGACGCGAACGTCGCCGGGCGGATTCAACAACACGGTAGGAGCGTAGCAGGTATCTGAGATTTTGTTGCCCCCACAAAGCAGCTTCGCACCTGCCGCCACGGCTTCAT
>JAPULP010000130.1 GCA_027294815.1 Gemmatimonadota bacterium
CCTCGTAGTCATCTCGCAGGCTCGCGTGCGAGTCGCACATCAACGCACCGAAGGTTTTGGCGTCCGCACCCAACATGGCTTCGCGCGCGGCCTCGACGCGGCCCGCTTCGGTCACGACGTGCCGGAACCGCTTGCGTATCGGGTCGCTGAGGATGTTGTCCGCCGCTTGCAAAAGCGTTTCGGGATCACAACGTGCGAGCAGTTCAGGGTAGCCGGCCACCCCCGCGGCCTCTTTGAGGTTCTGCACGACCGCATCGATGGCTTCGCCGCACTCGTCGACGCGGCGATTGTATGTGTCTCGAGCAGCTCCTGACTTCTCCGCGCGCACCATGCTCGACGCCACCACGAAATGCCAGTGTCGCGGAATCGTCGTGGGTGTAAGTCGCAACGGAGCGAAGTCGATCTTGAGTGCCGTGTTCGCGCGGCCCCCGATGCAGATGGCCTGGTCCATGCCACCGCCGTGGGTTCCCACGTATCGCTCGCCCTTCGCCACGAGAGCCATCAATTCGAGCGGAGCCATTTCCAAGTCGTTGCTCCGCAGCAGAGACAGCACACAGGCGACGGTGAGTGCGGACGACGAACTCAAGCCGGCTGCAATCGGAAGATCCGAAGTGATCACGGCGTCCATGCCTTGAAGTGCGCCGTGGCGCCGCGCCAACGCCTGGGCCGCCGCCTTGGCGTAGTTCGGCCAGGCTCCGGGCGCGTCGGGCGCGATGTCCCCGGACACCTCGAACGTAGCCGTCGCGAATCGAGGGTCCGTGTTAGCCAACTGGACCGTATGGTCATCGCGCGGTGCGAAGTAGACCTCGATACCGCGCTGAAGGGTCATGGGGAATGCCGGCAAACCGTTATAGTCGGTGTGCTCTCCAATCAGGTTGACGCGACCGGGCGCCCGCGTGACATACCGGGGCGTGGTCGGTCCGAAGTGTCGGGTGAAGACATCGATGATGTTCGTGTTCGACAACGGCTTCCCTCTCCCGGTCACCACAAACTGGCCGGTTTTCAACGTAAGGTCATATTTAGTCCATCGATACTGTAGTTCCGTACGTCTATCGTGAACGAAGCCACTCTGCGTACCGCTCGAGACCGGGGAGAGAGAATGACCACGACGTTAGACATGGCCACGATTCAGCGCGGCGCCCGTGTGCGCGGGTCTCCGTTCTTCAACTCGACTGTCAAGCTCGTCGGGGTGGAGATCGGGGGTGACGCGCTGGAGCTGAACATGATCGCGTGGCCGGTCAGTACGAACGGCACGGCGGCCGGACGAATAACCTCTGCCGTGTATTCACCGAGACTGGAAAAGAACATCGGCTACGCGATGGTACCCATCGAACTCTCGACGATCGGATCGAGCTTCGGCGTTGCTACGCCTAACGGCGACCGCCAGGCCACCGTGGTGGAAAAACCGTTCGTAGACCCCAAGAAGGCAGTGCCGAAGTCCTAGCGGTGATTCAGAACGGCAATCTGAAATTACACGCCTTCGGCATCGCGCCTCGCCTCGGCCAAGGGCGGGAACTCGGCCGCGTCGACCACTCTGCGCCTCGACATCCCAAACAGAAGAGGAACCCATCTCGACAAGAGGGCTATGAGCGAAGCGGCCAGCAGGAAACCGGCGATAACAAACACCCACCGTCCGTTGGTGAGCCAAGGTGGCACCGGACGTTGAAAATAACGCAGTAACCCCATAGCCGTGCCCGAAACCATCAGCCACGACACCAGCGCCGCCGCGGAAAGATTGACCATCACGATCACGCCACGCATCGCCTGACCGTTGATGCGCTCTCGAACAGCACCGGCCTCCGGATAGAGCGTCATGAGGAGATAGGTCACGACCGCAAAGAGCACCATGCTGTCGATTCCCAACTCGGCTCCCATTGCGTGACCGACCACCACATGCGTGCCATGGATGATGGAGTTCCACGAGGGTATCGAGATAATGACGCCGCCGAACACCATCGCGAAAGTCCACCACCGCGCCGATTTGATGAATCCGGTCGTGGCCGAATACGACGGACCCTCGTTCTTCACACCCCGCATTTTCACGATGTCGCTCAACACACGCAACACGATGATGATTTCCATCATGCTGACGATGAACGCGATCCATTTCACGACATGCGTCTGCGGCACGTGAAAGGTGTGATGGCCGAAGTTCGCGAACGAGTTCAAACACCCCACACCGAACAACCAGAAGGCAATGCGCGATTGTCCGTACGACTCGTCACCCGAAAGACGTTCGGCCAGATAGATCAATGAGCCGTACACCAAAAAGTTGAACGATCCAACCAGCGTTCCCGCGGCCTTCCACTGAAGCTGGAGATCGGCGACTGGATATTGGTGCACGAACGGAAGCATGTACGCGTGGGCCTCGACGAACGTGTACATGAAGTACAAGACGCCGATGGTCCACATGTAGACGTACACCGGACGCCGCCAGAAGCCTTTGGCGATGTACTTGAAAAAGGTGAACGCAAACACCACCCAACCCAAAAAGAACATGGCCGAAAACGCCGGGTGAAACCCGAGATATTCGCGCCCCGACGTCACGCCGAACAACAACGTCACTACGACCCCACCACCACCCACCACCCAACAAACGGTGTGAAACACGACACGCTTTCGATCGGCATCGTCCAATCCTTCTGGGCGTTGCGCGGCAAGGAACGAATAGATGAATGCGAGATTCGCGGCATAGATCCACGCATGCGCAAACGTCGTGTGGAGTGGCCGCAGCGCGGGGAGCCCCAGCCCGAGCGACTGCAAGGCCACGGAAGCAGAGGGCAGATAGTGCAACACGCTCATCGCGCCGAACGTGTACGCGAGCCCAATGGCCAGCAGGGCAAGGCGCAGATGCAGTGCGACGATCCGATCACGATGGCCGACCATCAGCGAAACTCCCACCACGGAATACCCCCGGAGTCTCCCCCACGCGTACGGTCCTGTAGTTGTGTGCGATTAGCGGCCAACCAGTGCAGGAAGGCCAGCATTTCACCTCGTTGAGAGGCGCCCAAACCCGTCGGCGGCATGCCAAAAGCCGGTCGACCCACCTCGAGCACGGTGAGGATTTCGTCGTCGCTCAGGTCATCGACGACGCTCGAGAGATCCGGTGCCAGGTACGCGCCGATGCGTCGCGGCGCAAGCGCTGCGTGGCATCCGGTGCACGCGCTCGACAAAA
>JAPULP010000131.1 GCA_027294815.1 Gemmatimonadota bacterium
CGAGGGGCTGCTGTACGGCATACTGATGCTGCAGAAAAAAATACGAGGTGAGACGCTGGCCGATCGCACGTTGCGGGAGGAGCACCCGCTCGATGAGCGTGGCTTGCGGATGTCACCCCGGCTGTTGGACGAAATCTCCGAGCCGTTCGGCAACTCCATTCATCAAACCCGCTCCGGGTCACGCGGTGAATCCCTCGGTACAGGCCCTCCGGCACCAGTTCGAGGAGGGCGGTGCGATAGGTCGCGCGCTCGAATCGTGCGGTGACACCATCGTCTACGTCGAGGCGAGCATGCTTCGCCGCGCGTTGGAGTTTCTCAAAGTCACACCCGAGCAGGATTACGACTACCTGGTTGATGTGACGGCTGTCGAGTATCGGGATACCGAGCGGCCCCTGGAGCTTGTCTACGAGTTGTTCTCATTGCGGCGGGGAGCCCAACTTCGGGTCAAGGTCGAGTTGGACAAGAGTGAAGACCTGGTGATCGACTCGATCGTGCCTCTCTGGAACGCGGCTAACTGGTTGGAGCGCGAGGTATACGACATGTTCGGTGTGCGGTTCGAGGGTCATCCGGATCTGCGCCGCATCCTGATGTGGGAGACCTATTCCGAGGGTCACCCTCTCAGAAAGGACTTTCCCCTGCGCGGACGGTTCTCGCGGTCGGAACAAGTGCGACGCGCGCTCAACGCCAACCCGGAAGCACATTATTCGATGGAGGAGCTTTCGATCGCCCAGGCGTACCATGAGTTGCCGGCCGATATGCGCGACCGACTCGCGCGCGACGAGCGCGGCAAGGTCCCGGATCCGGAGAGTTCCTAACCCATGGCCACCAGACGCATCGAGTTCAACCTGGCCACAACGGGCCTCGATCCACAGGGACGGGCGGCTCGCTTGCCGTTAGGTGTTGCCGACCGCGGAGGTGTAGGGATTCTCACGGGCGAGGATGAGCCGCAGTTGGGCGGCGACCACATGCTGGTGAACATCGGGCCGCAGCATCCGGCCACGCACGGCGTGCTGCGTCTCGTCGTGGAATTGGACGGTGAGGTGGTGGTACGGGTCATTCCGCACATCGGTTATCTCCACACGGGATTCGAAAAGCTCGGCGAATATCGGCAGTACAACCAGATCGTGACGCTGACCGACCGAATGGATTACCTGGCGCCGATGTCCAACAACGTGTGTCTGGCCTTGGCGGTCGAGAAACTGATGGGGCTCGACATCACCGAGCGCTGCAAAGTGTTGCGAGTCATTGCGTGCGAGTTGAGTCGCATCATCTCTCATCTGGTGTGGATGGGCACAACGGCGATCGACCTCGGCGCGTTCACGCCCTTTCTGTGGTGTTTTCAGGAACGTGAGCGCGTCTACGACCTTCAAGAGATGTGGACCGGAGCGCGTCTCACGACCAGTCTGACGCGCGTCGGTGGGCTGATGGCGGATATCCCGGATGGCTTCGAGTCCGGCTTGCGGGAATTTTGTAAGACGTTTCCCAACACGTTGGACGAAGTAGATGTGATGCTCACCCGCAATGCCATCTGGTGCGCCCGGTTGCAGGGAATCGGGATTATGAGCGCGGAGGATGCGATCAATTATTCGCTGTCAGGACCGATGCTGCGGGCGAGCGGCGTGCCGTACGATGTGCGCAAAGACCGGCCGTATCTCGACTACGAATCCTACGATTTCGAGATTCCGGTTGGCGAGCACGGAGACGCGTACGACCGGTTCCTCTGCCGGTTCGAAGAGATGCGGCAGTCGGTGCGGATTCTGGAGCAGGCGCTCGACCGGTTGCCGGACGGGCCCATCAACGTCTCGGACCCGCGCGTTTCGTTGCCTCCCAAGACCGCGGCGATGAGCGATATGGAGGCGATGATCTTCCACTTCAAGCAGGTGATGGAGGGGATCGAGACGCCGGTGGGAGAGGCGTACATGCCCATTGAAGGCCCGAAAGGTGAGTTGGGATACTATTTCGTGTCGGACGGCACCGCGAAACCCGTGCGATTCCGGGTGCGCCCGCCGGCGTTCATCAATCTGGCCTCGTTGGCAAAGATGGCGGAGGGACATTTGCTCTCCGATCTGATCGCCATCAATGCCAGCATCGATATCGTGATGGGAGAAGTCGATCGGTAGGTGAGCGGGCAGGCGGGCAGGCGGGCAGGCGGGCAGACGGTAGGACAGTAGGACGGTAGGTAGAAGAGTACTGTCTGACCGTCGGGTGGGGTGCGGAGTGGGGTGGGCCCGCCAGGTTGGGTGGGACAGTGGCGGGGGCCCGTCAGGTTGGGTTGAGGGGAGAGGTGGGCCCGTCCGGAAGGGATGAGCGGAAAGGGAACATGACTCAAACGACTGAATACACTGCGGTATTCACCGGAACGACCCGGAAGCATCTGGACGAGATCCTGACGCGCTATCCGACCAAACGTGCCGCGTTGTTGCCGGCGCTCTGGATGGTGCAGGAAGCGCACGGCTGGATTTCGGACGCCGCCATGGCAGAGACGGCGGAGGTGCTGGATCTGACGCCCTCGTACGTGAAGGGCGTCGTGACATTCTACACCATGTACCACCAGCATCCCGTGGGGGAGACGTTCGTT
>JAPULP010000132.1 GCA_027294815.1 Gemmatimonadota bacterium
AGTGCGCCCCGGCCGCCATCAATGCGTTTCCGCCACGCATCACGCTGACGCTAAACCACAGCCAGCCAATCCATTAGCGGCAACTTTGTTCCCGCTCGGGAAGTCCGCCACCTCGTCATGAGGGAGCGCATAGCCGGTGCGGTTCAGGTGGCCGGTGATGTCACCTACACGGCTGAGTAACGCTGCCATACCGGCCGGCCGCGATCGAGAGTACGCGCGTGTGCGGATTTGCCGAACGAAGCGCGGCTGATCACATCCTGATCACGGATTCCTGAGAACTTGTCGGGACGGGCCGGGATGGACCGTGAAGAGGGTTCCGCGAAAGCCCAGGCAGGGGCTACAAAAGGGGAGGATCCGGGACCAGTCGGGACCCGCTGGAGGTGACTGGGGGTCAAGAGGTTGCCGGTTCGAATCCGGCCAGCCCGACCGAGAGAGATCCCTTGCGTGTCAATGGGACCTCGTTGGTCCCGTCTGAGCCCACTCCCAACACAGAACACTCAATCTGGGCGATACCGCCCGGTTCGACGAGTGCTCGATATCGGCACATATGCGCTACCTGAGATCAGGGGACGGGCCGCCCATATTGCCGGTTATGCGCTGCTCGCGATCGAGGTCTGCCTACGGATTGGCGGTGCTTTTTGCCGGTTATCGCGCTTGTCAGGACAAAACAGGTTTCCCGCCGATATCGCGCGCCTCCAACCCGGAGTTGGGGGTCCTCTTCGGGGTGCCTCTCGCTGGGCTTGGGGGCAGGTTGGTCGTGGTCAGCTACTGGATGGCCATGGCGACGCGGTAGCGTTCTTCGGCGGTGAGATGGTGGTCGTCGTCCTCGGCAGCGGCGTCGATGTCGAGTTCGACCCACTTCACCCGGCCATCGAATCGGCTGGTGGCGGGGGTGTAGTCGGGTGAGACAGCCGAAGCGTCGTCGACACCGAGGTCGAGGGTCTCGTCGGCGGAAAAGATGAACGGTTCGGTCCGTTCGATCCGGTCGGAGCCGACCTCGTCGCCGTCGACATAGAGACGCACTTCGCCGCCTTTGCCCACCCCTCCTCCGTCATAGTCGAATTCCACACGGACCCGGCGGGTACCCGCGCCAACGGGTGACGACCCAGTGACGATGGTGTGGGTGAGGCCGAGGAAGTTGTAGCAGTACCGTGGAACCCCATCGTGGAGGTACAGCGACCAGCCACCGGTGACACCGCCCTGGGCGACAATGACGCCCGAGGCGCCGTCGTCGCCGATCTCGATCTCGGCGGTGACCGCGTGGTTTTTGTTCTTGAGCGATAGCACCGCGAACTCCGAGAGACGTCCCATGCCCTCGTAGAGCATCTGGCGGCTCCCCTTGATGAGTTGGGGGCGCCCCGCGATGTCGGGGTTGGCTCGTTCGGCCATACGGTCGTCGAGGGGGAGCACGTTGTACTTGACGGCCTCGATCAGCCACAGGCGCTGGAGTTTGTGAAGCATCTCGGGGTTGTCGGCGGCGATGTCGTTGGCCTGCGACCAGTCGCCGGGCGCGTAGAGCTCCCACACGTCGTCGTCGAACTCGGGCATCTCCTGAGCAGCAGCGAGCCAGGGGGTGCGGTGCTTGGTTACCGCAGTCCAGTCGTTGTGGAAGATTCCCCGGTTGCCGAACATCTCAAAGTACTGGGTGGAGCGCACGTTGGGCGAGCTGTCATCGGCGAACGCGGCGAGCATGCTCGATCCCTCATAAGGGCGCTGTTGGATGCCGTTGACGAAATCGGGCTGGGGTATTCCGGCGGCGTCGAGCACGGTCGGCGCCACATCGATCACGTGACTGAACTGGGAGCGGATCTCCCCTGCAGCATCGATGCCGTTGGGCCAGTGAACGACTAGGCCGTTGCGGGTGCCCCCCCAGTGCGAGGCGACCTGCTTTGTCCATTGGTAGGGAGTGTCCATCGCGTGTGCCCACCCGACGGCGTAGTGGTTGTACGCCTCGGGGCCGCCGAACTTGTCGGCGTTGTCGATCAGGAACTGCGGCGTCTCCAAATCCTCGGCGCCGTTGACCGCGATCATCTCGTTGAACGTGCCCTGCAACGTCCCCTCCGCCGACGCCCCGTTGTCGCCGATCACGTAGTAGATCAGCGTGTCGTCAAGCACCCCGAGTGCGTCGATGGCATCGACGATACGTCCGAGGTGGTGGTCGGTGTGCTCCAGAAACCCGGCGTAGATCTCCATTTGGAGTTCCAGGATCGGCTTCAGCTCGTCGGGCATCTCGTCCCAGGCCGGTATGCCCTCGCTGCGCTCGGTCAGCTCGGCGTCGCCGGGTACGACGCCCATCTCTTTCTGGCGGGCCAGGGTCTGTTCCCGTAGCTTGTCCCAGCCCATCGAGAACCGGCCCTTGTACTTGTCGGACCACTCCTTAGCCACGTGGTGAGGAGAGTGGGTGGCGCCCGGCGCCCAGTAAACGAAGAACGGCTTGTCCGGTGCCAGCGCCTTCTGCTGGTTGATCCATCCGATCGCCTGATCGGCGATGTCCTCGGTGAAGTGGTAACCCTCCTCGGGTGTCTTTGGTGCCTCGATCCGTGAAGTGCCCTGGGTGAGCGCCGGGTAATACTGGTTCGTCTCGGCGGCCACAAAACCATAGAAGTGCTCAAACCCGCTGAAGGTCGGCCACGCGTCGAAGGGGCCCACCGGGCTGTTCTGCCAGGCGGGCACCTCGTGGCATTTCCCAAACTGGGCGGTGCTGTAGCCATTCAGGCGCAACGTCTCGGCCAACGGTGCGCAGCTCTTGGGACGCAGTGAGGTCTGGCCGGGCGCCGAGGTCGCGAACTCGGTGATGTTTCCCATGCCCACGCTGTGATGGTTCCGGCCCGTCAGCATTGCCTGCCGTGTCGGGGCACACAGCGCGGTCGTGTGGAAGCGGTTGAACCGCAACCCACCAGCCGCCAGTCGCGCCGCGGTCGGCGTGTCGACCGGTCCGCCGAACGGGCTCGACGCCCCGAACCCCACATCGTCCACCAACACGACCAACACGTTCGGCGCACCATCGGGCGGCCGCAGCTCCTCGATCGGCGGAAACACCGTCTCCGGGTCCTTCGCATCGAACGTCGTCAACCCGACATGAGCACGTTCAGGAATTGGAAGAACAGAACGATGGATCTCAGACATGACTCAAACCTCTCAACGGGGCGGCGGCGTGCAGGCCGAGACAATAGCCGCGGTCGTCTCAGACCCGCCCGTCCGTCTCGAGCGTCAAACCATCCCCGAAGTGCCTACTTGAGACTTTGGGTCGGGGGCCCGAGCCTCAACTAAACCGAGCGAGAACGGCACATATCGGGCGGGCGGAGCGCAAACGGCGAACAGGCTTCGAGGTAGCGCATATCGGCACATATGCGCTACCTGAGACTGTCGGCAGGGAGCGCATATTGCCGGTTATGCGCTAGCTGGTGCGAACCTGCATCGGGAGCCCGCCAATTCGAGGCGGCATGGGGTTTGAAGACGC
>JAPULP010000133.1 GCA_027294815.1 Gemmatimonadota bacterium
TCAACGCCGACGCGTTCGTGGATGACAACGAGTTGGGGATCGTTCGCGGCTCGCAGGCCGGTAACGATTTCAGGATCTCACTTGCGGGATCGACCGTCTTCATCGATCCGGTCCGTAGCGCCACCCAGATTGCGTTATACAGCATGCAACCGATCGACGACCTCACCTCGATCGATATCGCACCGGTGAGTGGTTATTTGCCTGGGGGACTCTCAGCCAAACCGGGGTTTGGGTACGTCTTCCAGATCGACGAGGGCGATGGACTCCTCCGCTACGGGGCGCTGCGTGTCACGCACGTCGGACAGCAGTTCATCATTTTCGATTGGTCCTACCAGACCGACGCGGGGAACCCCGAGCTTTTGGTCCGGGGAGGGTTGCCCTCAGCCGACGAGAAGGGCTTGGTGGTGAAGGGGCATCGTCGGTAGGCAGTAGGCAGCGGGCAGGCGGATCCCGGCTCGTCCGCCCACTGCCCACTGCCCACTCTTATATTCCCGCGCATGCCAACAGAGATTCTGCTCGACGGAGAGTCGCTCACCGTCGAGCACGTCGTCGCCGTCGCACGTCATTCCGCCACAGTTTCGATTCGCGAAGAGGCCCTGGACCGGCTGGCCGAGTCGCGCAAGGTTGTTGAAGCCGCCGCGGCCTCGGATCGGGCCGTCTACGGAATCAATACCGGATTCGGCAAGCTCGCCTCGGTCAAGATCGATTCCGACCAACTCCACGCCCTGCAACGCAACCTGATCCTGAGCCATGCGTCGGGTGTGGGCGACCCGCTGCCACGCGACGTCGTCCGAGCGATGATGTTGATCAAGGCCAACAGCTTGCTTATGGCGACGAGCGGAGTACGGCCTGTCGTTAGCGAGACGCTCGTGGCGATGCTCAACAACGGGATCTACCCTGTGCTCCCGGAGCAGGGTAGTGTGGGCGCCAGCGGCGACCTCGCACCCCTGGCTCACATCGCGCTCGGGATGATGGGGGAAGGTGAGGTGGAGGTATCCGGCTCACGGCTCACGGCTCACGAGTCCCCGCTCCCTGCTGCCCGCTCCGTTGCCGATCCCGTCCCCGCCCCGGGGGCCCTCGCCCAGGCCGGTATCACACCCGTCGTCTACAAGGCAAAATAGGGCCTGTCTCTGATCAACGGCACGCAGGCTCAGACGGCCGTGTTGAGCCTGATTGTCCACGACGCGAGCGTGCTCTGGCGCAACACGCACGGTGCCGCCGCCATGACGCTGGAAGCACTCAAGGGGACTCCCGACGCGTTCGATGCGCGGCTCCAGGATGCTCGGCCCCACCCGGGGCAAGTCCGGTCGGCAGCCATCATGCGTGAATTGTTGGAGGGGAGCGAGATCCGTGAATCGCATCGGATGGACGACCCCCGGGTGCAAGACGCCTACAGCGTTCGCTGCACGCCGCAGGTTATGGGCCCGGTCCACGACACTATCGAATACGCGGCGTCCGCCGCGCGAATAGAACTCAACGCGGCCACGGACAACCCGCTGGTTTTCGACGGCGACCTCGTGTCGGGTGGCAACTTTCACGGGCAACCGATTGCCATGGCTCTCGACTACCTGACGATCGCGCTGACTGTCCTGGCCGGTATGGCGGAGCGGCGCATCGAGCGTTTGGTGAATCCCGATCTATCACCGGGATTGCCGGCTTTTCTTGCGCGGAACCCCGGCCTCGAGTCCGGGTTCATGATGGTGCAGATTGCGGCGGCGTCGCTGGTCGGCGAGTGTCGGGCGCTGAGTACACCGGCGAGCGTGCAGTCCGTCCCGACGGATGCCAATCAAGAGGATGTTGTTCCGATGAGTATGGCCGCCGCGTTCAAGACGAGGCGAGTATATGAGAATGCGAGTCGTGTCGTGGCGTGTGAGTTGATGTGCGCTGCGCAGGGGTTGGAGTATCACCGCCCGTTGCGCTCCGCGCCGGCTGTCGAGAAGCTGCTCGCGACGGTTCGAGAACAAGTCGAGCCGTTGACGGAGGACAGACCGCTGAGTGCCGATATCGAACGACTCACGGTGCTCGTAAAGGGGGAGACGTTCATATGAGGATGTGTGAAAGCGAGGCAGAGGTTACGCTGGGGGGACGCGTGGAAAGTAAAGGGAGCGCTTCCCGGTCCCGCTCCCGCTCTCGCCTCTCACTGGAACCTGAAGTATGACGATAGGCGCAACGAGCCGAGTGGTGCGGGCTCCGCGCGGCAGCGAAATATCGTGTCGCGGTTGGATTCAGGAAGCGGCAATGCGCATGCTCATGAACAACCTCGATCCGGAGGTGGCCGAGCGACCGAACGATCTCATCGTCTATGGTGGAACCGGCCGCGCGGCGAGGAGTTGGGAGGCGTTCGACCAGATTGTTGCGTCGTTGCGTTCTCTGGAGAATGACGAAACGCTGCTAGTGCAATCGGGCAAGCCGGTGGGGGTGTTCACGACGCACGTGGATGCGCCGCGGGTGCTGATTGCCAACGCCAATCTCGTCGGGCGCTGAGTACACCGGCGAGCGTGCAGTCCGTCCCGACGGATGCCAATCAAGAGGATGTTGTTCCGATGAGTATGGCCGCCGCGTTCAAGACGAGGCGAGTATATGAGAATGCG
>JAPULP010000134.1 GCA_027294815.1 Gemmatimonadota bacterium
CTCCCTGGCACTAGGCGGTTTGGCGTGGCAATTTGGGGCAACCAAAGCCGGAGTCCATGTGGGATCCGATCGACGCACCTTCGTGAAAACCGTAGCATCCATGGCGGTGGGGGCCACTGGCCTCGCCCGGCCGGGGATGCCCCGTTCAGGTCCTGTGCCCGACCAGCTAGACCGTATCGGGGTGCAGCTCTATACCGTTCGGCGCGCAATGGCCAAGGACTTCGAGGGAACGCTCGAGCGGATCGGGTCTATCGGGTACGACGAGGTCGAGTTTGCCGGTTATTTCGACCGATCGCCCTCCTCCGTGAAGGGCGCTCTCGACGCCGTCGGACTCCGGGCCCCATCGGCCCATGTCAACTACGCGGTCCTCCAGGACGGCTGGGACCGGATTCTCGACAACAGTGTTACCATCGGCCATTCGTACCTCATTTGTCCGTCGCTACCGGGTGAGGTGCGTCGCAGCCTCGACGGCTACCACCGGGTAGCGGAAGTCTTCAATCGCGCCGGCGAACGGGCGCGAGCCGCGGGCATTCAGTTCGGGTATCACAATCACGCCTTCGGATTCGAAGCCGTCGAAGGGCGGGTTCCCTACGACGTGCTGCTCACCGAGACCGATCCGCAGTTCGTCACGTTTCAGATGGACCTCTTCTGGATTCGGAGCGGCGGCGGTGATCCGCTCGCCTACTTCGCGCGACACCCCGGACGGTTTTCCTCGGTGCACGTAAAGGACATGGACGGCTCGCCGGAGCAAGGGATGGTGGACGTGGGGGAAGGGGTGATCGATTTCGCGTCGATTTTCGCACAGCGAGAACTCGCCGGGATCGCGCACTTCTTTGTCGAGCACGACCAGCCGGAGGATCCATTGGAATCGGTGCGGGCGAGCTATCGGTATCTGCGGCGTCTTACCTTTTGACACAACCAGAGCCACAACGACTTTAGGAGTCGATAGACATGTCCAAGGAGCGGTTGGGTGTGGGATTCATCGGGAGCGGATTCAACGCACGGTTTCACATGAGAGCGTGGACCGGGGTCCGGGATGCCGACGTGTTGGGTGTGTTCAGCCCAAACAGCAAACACGCGGAGGAGGCGGCTGGTCTCTCCCGGCAACTCAACGTGGGCGATGCCAAGGCGTACGACTCGATCACAGCAATGGTCGCGGATCCGAACATTCATGCCATTTGGCTGTGCGGACCAAACCATACGCGAATCGAAAATGTCGAGGAGATCGTGGATGCGGTGAACGCAGGCAAAGGCGAGCTGAAAGGAATTGCCTGCGAGAAACCGCTGGCGCGTACGGTCGCCGAAGCCAAGCGGGTGGCCGAGCTGGTCAAAGGCGCCGGAATCAACCACGGCTACTTGGAGAATCAAGTCTTTGCCCCGCATATCGTCCGCGGGCGCGATCTCATATGGGCTCGTGGCGCCGCTTTAACCGGGCGTCCCTATCTCGCCCGCGCGGCGGAGGAGCACAGCGGACCACACATGCCATGGTTTTGGCGCGGCAATCTCCAAGGTGGCGGGGTGCTGAACGACATGATGTGCCACTCTGTCGAAGTGGTACGGCATCTCCTCACAAAACCTGGCGCGCCGCGTTCATCGATCAAGCCGGTGAACATCACCGCGCATATCGCGAGCCTCAAGTGGACACGGCCCGAATACGTGGAACGCCTCAAGCAGACCATGGGCCCGGACGTCGACTACAGCAAACAGCCGGCGGAAGACTTCGCCAGCTCCACAATCCAGTACGAAGCTGAAGACGGAAGCACGCTGCTGGGTGAGGTCACCACATCGTGGAGCTTCGTTGGGGCCGGACTGCGTTTGTCCGCCGAGTTGCTCGGACCGGAGTATTCGATGTCGTGGAATACGTTGGACACGAGCCTCAAGCTCTTCTTCAGTCGTCAAGTAACCGGCGAAGCGGGCGAAGATCTGGTGGAGAAACAAAACGCCGAGATAGGACTCATGCCCGTCATCCCCGACGAACCGGTGATGTACGGCTACGAAGGCGAAAACCGGCACTTCACCCAAGCGTTTCTTCGCGGGGAGACCCCGACGCTCACCTTCGACGACGGCGTGGAGGTCATGGAGATACTCATGACATCGTACATGAGTGCGGAGGCGGGGCGGACGCTGGCGTTCCGCCCGGAGGGACTCGACGCGTTCACACCGGCTGTGGCGCGTGGAGAGTGGCGGGGGTGATAGGGTGTAGGGTGTCGGGTGTCGGGTGTCGGGTGTCGGGTGTCGGGTGTCGGGTGTCGAAACGATCACTACACCCTACACCCTAAAACCTACAACCTACTCAAAGCCCCCATCCCTCCCGATACGTTGGCGTGAGATACTCTTCCGGAATGGTTGCGTTCTTGACCCGTCCGTTCTCCGGATCGACGTCGAGTGTTCTTCCCGTCCGCACCGCGAGATTCCCGAGTAATACCATTTCGGTCAGTGGACCCGAGTGGTCCGCGAAGTTCGAGCCGGCCGGCTGGCCCCCTTTGCACGCCGCTACGAACTCGGCGTACACACCCTCCGTGCGCGGGTACTTTTCGGCGGGGGGATTGGCCTTCAGCTCTTTGTCCCGAGCGGCATCCAGCAACCGCGGATTCTCACCATAAATACCTGCGAATAGCTTACCGTCGTCTCCTACCCACATTTGGCCGCTGCTCTCGATCGGCCAGGGGGCCTCGTCGCTGATTTCTTCAGGACGTGACGGCGAAAGATTCCCATCGCGCCACACGACTTTGATCGCCGGCCGGTTGCCCCGAGCCGGGAAATCATACTCGATTCTTGCTGCGGCCGGTGCGGTTTCTTCGAACAAGGTGGTCGATTCCGCTTCGATGCGTGTGGGGTACTTGAGATCCAGTGCCCAATACGCCGCATCCATCGAGTGGCACGCAATATCGCCGAGGGCGCCCGTTCCGTAGCCCCACCAGCCGCGCCACCGAAACGGGGCATAGGCGGGATGATACGGACGCATCGGCGCGGGCCCAAGCCACAGGTCCCAATCGAGGTACGTCGGGATGTGATAGGATTCGAGCGGCCTTTCGATCGCCTGCGGCCAAATCGGACGGTTGGTCCAGTATTGGATTTCTCGTACAGTGCCGATGGCGCCCGCCTCCACCCACTCCCTTATCTGCCGTGTCCCTTCATTCGCGTGCCCCTGGTTACCCATCTGCGTCGCCACCCCGTATCGCTGCGCTCCGTCGGCAAGCTGTTTCACTTCGTACAGCGTTCGGGCGAGCGGCTTCTCGCAGTACACGTGCTTTCCCATCTTCATCGCCATCATGGCGGCCACCGCGTGCGTATGATCGGGTGTGGCAACCGTGACCGCGTCGATGCTGTCTCCGTCCCGCTCCAACATTTCTCGGAAATCGGCGTAACGCTTGGCTTGCGGAAAACTACCCCAGGCGGAATCCAGGTTTCGTGAATCCACGTCACACAACGCGTAGATGTTCTCCGAGCTGACACCGCGCAGGTCGCTACGCCCCCGACCACCCACGCCGATGCACGCCATGTTGAGTGTGTCGCTCGGCGCGCGATGCCTGGGTCCACCCAGCACATGACGCGGCACGATCGTGAATGCCATGCTGGCGACTGC
>JAPULP010000135.1 GCA_027294815.1 Gemmatimonadota bacterium
GATTCCCAAGCCAGCGGCACCGGCCAAGACCGTGAGTGTGCTGAGGTCGATCCCGGCTGATTGGATGATGATGACGAGGCCGACAGCGATGACGACGTACCGCACGATCGTCGCGATCGATTGGCGCATCCCAATCTCGACGTCCCCGATCGCCAGTGATCGCGCAACCCACCGTTTGAGTTGGCCTGCAACCAGAAAGAGTACGGTGAGGAGCACGCTCACGTAGACGAGCGTCCACAGGGTCACCTCGGTATCGCCGAGCTGAAACAAGGAGTAATTCAGCGCGTTGCGAACCGAAACTACGATGTCCGTGAGCTGTTCCATGGCCGATTCCCGAGAGCGACGGGCGGTACGGCGGTATTCAATCCTGCCACCCCACCGCCGTACCGACCTACGAGTGCGCCCAGGAGGACTCGAACCCCCAACCTCTTGGTCCGTAGCCAAACGCTCTATCCAATTGAGCTATGGGCGCTGGTGGGCGGTACAAGATTCGAACTTGTGACCTCTACGATGTCAACGTAGCGCTCTAACCAACTGAGCTAACCGCCCGGTTTTTCGCCACCACGGGGACCAAACCGGGGTGGGCGAACAAATGTATTCAGGGCCAAGGCCCGACGGTATCCCCGCCGCCCACCCCCATCCCCGGGCGGTACGGCGGTAGTTCGGTAGAACTGCCCCTGTGCCCCTGTGCCCCTGTGTCCCTCTGCATCACAGCCTCCCCTGCCTCCTCTGCCTCCTCTGCCTCTACTGCCCTCCTCCCTCCTCCCTTCTTCCCAGCATTCCTTAATTAACCAGGACACCGCCTGCCATCATGCGCCAAGCCCCTCCAGATACCGCAGGGCCGCAAAGGCCGCCTTCTGCCCCGAACGAATACAGTCCGATATGCCCACGCCGCGGTACGAGTTGCCGGCCAGAAAGACGCCGGGGGTTTCGCTCACGAGCTTCTCGATTCGGTCGACACGATCCAGATGTCCGATGGTGTACTGTGGCATTCCTTGGGGGTAGCGGTCCACGCGCGAGAACACCGGCTTCTGCGCGACGCCGAGCGTGGTTTGCAGTTCGGTACGGGCAAGATCGATCAGTTCAGAGTCCGGCGTCGCGTCGGCGATTTCCTGTCCCGATCGTCCGAGGAAAACCCGTGTGAGCACGTGGCCGGCGGGCGCTCGTCCCGGGAGCTTGGATGTCGCCAACGAACACGCCAGGGTCGCGCTACCCTCTCGCCGAGGGACCACGTAGCCATACCCGTTCAACTCCCGTGGCACCTCGGCCTCGCGGAATCCCAGCGAGACCGCCGCGTTGGAGACGAATGGGATGGTACGCAGATTCGTCGCGAGGTCGGCGTTGACCGGATCGATCAGGTCGGCCGCGATGTTTGCCGGCGTCGCCAGGATGGCGGCCGCCGTCGTGATCGACTCCCCGTTGCTCAGCTCGAGGGCGAGCCCGGCCCCCACTCGGCGAAGGCCGACGACGTCGGTATACAGCAGTACACGCACGTGGTCGCCGATTGGACGCTCGATCGCGTCCACCAGTTCCTGCATCCCGGACTCGAGCGAGATGAACGGGGTGGGATATTGGGAAATCCTGTTCTCCGGCCCGCGCCGGGAGTGGCGCATGCCGCGCAGTACGCTTCCGTGTTGCTGCTCCATGTCTTTGAGATCGGGCGCGACGGCGTCGAGGCTGAGGTGGTCGCCGTCGCCGCCGTAGATGCCGCACACCAGCGGCTCGACGAGATAGTCGTACGCTTCACGTCCCCATCGTCGCCGCACGAACCCAGCGACCGATTCCTCCGTCTCCGCCTCGCGCCGCCGCACGAACCACTCGCCCGCGGCCCGCAATCTTCCCAACGGCGACAGCATACCGCTGAAGAACAGCGGCGCGATACGTGACGGGACGAGCCCGCTCATCCCCTCTGGCAGTTTGTGCAGCTTGCCACGTCGGGAAACGAAGGCTCCGCGAGTGCCTGGTTTGGTAGGAATGATTTGGTCGTCGAGTCCCAACTCTTTGCACAAGGCGGCCGCTTCGGGTTTGCGTGCGAGCCAGGTGTCCGGACCGCCTTCGACGAGAAACCCATCGACGCGATGCGTCACAATCTTGCCGCCGAGACGGTCATGGCTTTCGATGAGATCGACCTGAAGTTTGGCGTCTTTCTCGACGGTCTGCGCGAGACGATAGGCCGCGGTGAGCCCGGTGATGCCGCCACCCACGACGACGATACGCCGGGGAGTGTTGTCGATCATCCCCCGTCCGAGCCCCATCCCCGGCCTCCTACGGTTTCTCGCACCAGCCGTGCGAGCCCGCACATCGTATTGGCGTCGTCGTTGAGCATGGAGATGCGTTGGAGTGCGAATCCCATGTTCTCTGCGGCCTGGGCGAGTTCGATGTCGATGTCGTACAGAATCTCGACGTGCTCGCTCGTGAACCCGATTGGGACGATCAACGCGCCGGGTACGTTTTGCTCGTGAAGCCGACTGATGACGTCGCCGGCGCCCGGTCCCAGCCACGGGTCGGGCGTCATCGCGGCCGATTGATATGCGAACTCGTGCCTGTTCCCGACACCTTTGTCCGCGAGACGTCGAGCGATCCCGTCCACGGTGGCGTGCAGCTCGTCCGGGTAGGGGTCGTTCCACTCGAGGATGCGCTCGGGCAGGCTGTGTGCGGTGAATACGATCTGCACGCGATCGCGGATGTTATCGGGGAATTTGGCCAAACCGTCCAGAACTCGTGCCGCGAGCGTGTCCAACAGTTCCGGCAACAGGTGCCAACGCTCGATGGACGCGAGTTCCACCGGCGAACCGGCCTCGGCCACTTTCTCGAAGTACGCGCCGATGCTCATGCGTGAGTAGTGGGGCGCCATAACGAGGCCGACGGCTTTGGAGATCCCGGCCTCATCCATTTCCGACAGGGCCGTCTCGATGCGCGGCATCCAATGCCGCATGCCCACGACGCAGCGATACGCCGGACCGCCGTGCGAGGCGTTGAGCGACTGTTCGAGTCGTTCGGCCTGGGCGACCGTACGCTCGAGGATCGGCGAACGCCCACCGATGAGCCGATACCGCTCGGTCATCTCTTCGATCATCTCCGGACGCATCGGTCGCCCGCCGCGTACGTCGAGCAGGTACGGCTCGATGTCGTCGAGGGAGTCGGGGCCGCCATAGGCCATGACCAGGACGCCGATAGTGCGGGTCATGAGTGTCGACGGAATGGTGGAAGGACGGAAAGACGGAAGGCCATTTGTCTACTTGGACTGGAGTAGGACGACAGGGCGAATCATACTCCGGTCATACGGCTTTAATGAGGAGTGTTTCGGCGTAGACGATCGACAAGGGTATTCTGTCCGTCTGGCCTGCCGATCTTTTCCGTCCGTCCGTCATTCCGTCCTTCCGCCTGTGGGCAGCCGTATATCGTTTACCAACAAGGAGTTTGGGGGAACAAAACGGCGCCGCAACGGAAGCCGTCACGGCGCCAAGAGTAGCGGGGGCGGGATTTGAACCCGCGACCTCCGGGTTATGAGCCCGGCGAGCTACCAGACTGCTCCACCCCGCGACGAATTTTCGGTTCGGCGGCCTCCGGCCGCCTATGATCTAATGAGTCAGAGCTCTTAGCTCTGCCGCCGAGACTGCTCCACCCCGCGACGAATTTTCGGTTCGGCGGCCTCCGGCCGCCTATGATCTACTGAG
>JAPULP010000136.1 GCA_027294815.1 Gemmatimonadota bacterium
GGCTCGATACATCCGCGGGAACACCCGCGTATGTCAGTCCCGAGCAGGCGTCGGGTGAAGCGCACATCGACGGTAGAGCCGACGTGTACAGTCTGGCGTGTGTCGCGTTCGAGATGTTGGCCGGGGAAGCGCCGTTCACTGGTTCCACGACACAAGAAATCATATCGAAACGATTCTACACACTGCCTCCCGACGTACGGCAACGTGCACCGCACGTGTCCGAACCGTTGAGCCATGTGCTGCGACAGGCGATGGCGGTGGATCCCGCAAAGCGATTTGTATCGGTGACGGCCTTCGCCAATGCACTCGCTGACGCCGGCAAGACCGGGCGTGTGTTTGCCGCATCTGTGCGTCATCACATGACGAGGGTCCGCCACGCGTTGCCCAACATTGAACGTGCCATTCCGCAGAAACTCAGAGGGCCATGGATGACCGACCTGCTACAAGACGTCACGTTCGCGGTCCGAAGTTTTCGCAAGCGGTGGGCACAGACCTTAGTACTCCTGCTGACCGCGACCTTGGGAATCGGGCTCAACAGCGCTGTATTCAGCATCGTACACGCCGTCATGCTCCGTTCGCTCCCATACCCCGACGCTCACCAGCTGGTGAAGATTTGGCGCGGGACGACAACCGATGATCGTCAGAGAGGAATTTCGTTTGCCGACTTCTCCGACGTCAGCACCGGAACATCGGCATTAGAAGCGGTTGCCGCGTACGTCGGCGTACGGCAGCCGATCGTCGGCGGCGAGACGCCAACCCATGGGGCGGCGTACACCACCACGGAGCGATTCTTCGACGTGTTCGGTGTGCCGCCGCTGCTGGGCGCGACACGTGCGGCCGACGATGGGAGTCCAGTTGCGATCATCAGTTACGGCTTGTGGCAGCGGTCGTTTGGAGGGGATTCGCTCGTCTTGCAACGCACTATCTCGATCTCAGGGCGCTCGATGCCGATCGTGGGAGTCATGCCACCGGGGTTTGCATACCCACGAGACGGCGAGGCATGGATGCCGCAAGAAATCGGCCGCATCTGGGGTTTCGATCGCGGGGCGGGGGGATTGCACATGGTCGGCCGAATGAGTTCCGACGTGACGATGGATGCGCTTCGGGGGCAGCTCGACGCCGTCGCATCGCAGATACGAGCGGCGGAACCGGCATGGTCAACGCTTACGTATCCACCCGTGCCGCTGCATGACACCTTGGCGGCGAATGGAAGAGCAACATTGATGTTGCTACTCGGCGTCGTTGCGATGATTCTGCTGGTCGCGTGCGCCAATGTGGCCGGTGTCTTCACAGCCGACGTCGTCGGCCGCCAGCGTGAGATGACCGTGCGCCGCGCGCTCGGCGCCTCAACAACACGGCTCATCCGGCAGATGCTGACGGAGACCACGCTGTTGGGAATCACCGGCGCCGTGCTCGCACTCGTTGCGGCACAATTGTCGGTCGCGTTCGTAAACGGTCTGGTACCGGCTGGCTATCTGCACTCCGGCGGAGTAAGGCTCGAGCTACCCGTGGTCCTATTTACGCTCGCCGTCGGCGTGGGATCGGGAGTGCTGTTCGGACTTCTTCCCGCGTTGCGTGTGGCCGCACAGGAGCTACGGGGACAAACCATTCGCAAAGAGGATCTTCAAAGAGGCGGTTCCAGATACCTGGGCGGCTTTCTTGTGATCCCCCAATACGCGTTGTCGCTTGCGGTTGTGGTCGTCGCCCTCGTCATGGTGAAGAGCTTGTTCTCGTTGTTACAGGTCGACCCTGGGTTCGTGAGCGAGGGGTTGGTCACCGCCGAGATCGGGCTCACAAGAGATCGCTATGAGGAGTCCGAGCCGCAAGTGGCGTTTCGCAACGCGCTGGTCGCCGAGTTGGAGGCACGGCCCGGCGTGACATCGGTCGCCTTCGAATACACTCCGCCGCTCGTACCGGGGGCAAACATTCAAAACGGCGTGCAACTGCCGGATGAACCGGACCGGGTTGTCGCGCTCGCCCAGTGGCGCGCAGTGACGCCCCAGTACTTTCGGACCGCGGGTGTTCCGGTTCTCCAGGGTCGTGCATTCAAGCAGAGTGACGGTCCGCAAACCAACGGCGTGGTCGTCGTCAACCGAGCGCTGGCAATGTCGTTGTGGCCCGACAGCGACCCTGTCGGTCGTCGTCTTCGTCCACGGCTGCTATTTCTGTCCGGACTCAACTTCAGAAATGGCGGGTGGATGACCGTCGTGGGCGTCGTGGGCGACGTGCACCATCGCACGCTCAGCAGCGAGCCGTTTCCCGCCGTGTACCTCCCTGCCTCCCAACACCCCGGCCGGGCCATCTCCATGCACCTCGTGATGAGAGTCTCCCCGGTGCCCGACAACCTCAACGCGACCGTCGTTGATGCCGTTGCCCGCATCGACCCCAACGTGCCGGTCGGGAGCGTGAGCCTGATGGACGACTGGGTGCGTCGGTCGGTGGCGGCGCCGCGGTTCCGCGCGGTGCTCCTCGCCGCGTTCGGCGCGATCGCCGTAACGCTCGTTTTGCTTGGCATGTATGGCGTGATCTCTCAGTCGGTTCGCCACCGGTCGCGTGAACTCGCGGTGCGCGCCGCGTTGGGAGCCGACAGCGGGAGGATGATTCGCCTCGTCACGTCTGAGTGCGTGCGATACGTCTTGGTGGGTCAGCTCATCGGAACCGCGTTGGTATTGGTGGGGACCCGTTGGCTGGACAGCCTGGTATTCGGAATCTCCGGGCTCGATTTTACCACGTACGCCGTGGTGTCGGTGTTGCTGACGGCGGTTGTGTTGGGGACCAGCTACCTACCTGCGCGACGCGCGGGGCGCGCGAACCCGGTGGATGCCCTGCGGGAGCAGTGATCGGGTGCCAGGTTCCAGGTTACGGGTTTCAGAGCTTCAAGCCCTGGAACCGCAGACGGTGCTCCTCTTCGGTCAGAGTGTCCCAGCCATTCAGAAGTTTATACCTTGGGAAGAGTCCTTGCGAATGAGCTCGAATCTCGCCCTGAAGAGTTGTTTCTGAAAGAGCCATCTGAATTAGAAAGGGAGTTGACTAATCACCCTAGTAGACGGTTGGGACAGAAAGTTATGGATTTTCTTTCCGTCCTATAGAGAATAGAGAGATGGAAAAACGGAAGATTATATGAGTTTCTTGGTATTAAGATAGTCAAGAAAGCATATTCCTCCTCGATCTCACCGAGACGCAGATGGACGAGCTGGTGACGTTCCTGAAGTCGTTGACGGATCCCGCGGCGCGGGATCTGGTTGCCATCACGCCAGAGAGGGTGCCGAGCGGATTGCCGGTACAATAAGACAGAATGGACGGGGGCACTGGGGCACGGAATCTGTGCCCCCGTCCCCCTGTCCCCCGTCCCCCGTCCACTTGCCCTCCCCCCAACTTGCGGGCCAGATTCCCTCTCCCACTCTTCACCTCAGGTAGGCACCATGCCCGGCATAGCTCCCGCCGTCGATCCCGATGGGCTCCTGGAATACTCCGTCGTCTACACCGACCGGTCTCTGAACCACATGTCGCAATCGTTCCAAGCCGTGATGAACGATATTTCCGCGACGCTCAAGCAGGTGTACAACGCCGACACCGTCGTGGTCGTTCCGGGGAGCGGGACGTTCGGCATGGAGGCCGTGGCCCGGCAGTTCGCCACCGGGAAAAAGTGCCTCGTCATTCGCAATGGCTGGTTCAGTTTCCGCTGGAGCCAGATCTTCGATATGGGCGATATTCCCTCCGCGTGCACCGTGCTCAAGGCCCGTCCAATCGACGAAGACGAGCCGGCGGCGTTCGCGCCGGCGCCGATCGAGGAGGTGGTGGCCACGATCGAGGCGGAAAAACCGGACTTCGTCTTCGCACCGCACGTCGAGACTTCATCGGGCATGATCCTTCCCGACGACTACATCGCCGCCGTGACCGATGTGACGCACGCGGTGGGCGGGATGTTCGTGCTCGACTGCATCGCGTCGGGCGCGCTGTGGGTGGATATGGAGGCGAACGGAGTGGACGTCCTCATCAGCGCGCCGCAGAAGGGCTGGACCGGATCGCCCTGCGCGGGGTTGGTGATGCTCCGTCCCGCCGCGCGAGACCTGATGGAATCGACCACGAGCAGCAGCTTTGCGTGTGACCTGCGCAAATGGCATGACATCATGCAGGCGTACGAGAACGGCGGACACGCATACCACGCCACGATGCCCACCGATGCCCTGACACGTTTCCGCGACGTGATGAACGAGACAGTCGAATACGGTCTCGAAAAGGCCCGCGCGGACCAACAAGAACTTGGCGACAAGGTACGGGCGTTGCTCGAGCGCAAAGACATCAAGAGCGTGGCGGCGGAGGGATTCCAAGCCCCCGGCGTCGTCGTGAGCTACACCGACGACAAGGACATCAAAACCGGCAAGAAATTTGCGGAGGTCGGTATGCAGATAGCGGCCGGGGTTCCACTGCGATGTGATGAGCCGGAAGATTTCCAGACGTTTCGTCTGGGGTTGTTCGGTTTGGACAAGCTGCAGAACATCGACCGGACGGTCGAGCGGTTGGACGAGGCGCTGAGTCAGATTCTGTAGGACGAGATTACCGGCTGCGCCGGCTGGCGCCCACGAGCAGCCCCCGACCGCGGAGGCCGAGTCCGTGTCTCCCTCGCTCCCGGAAGCCCGCCGCCGCGGCGCTGGAAGTCCCCCCGCGCCGTCACCTCGGCGTAAGCCCTGGGCCACCGCCTCCAGATCCTTGGGTTCGGGGGCTGCTGGGGTGCGCACGTGCCGGCTGGTGGCCCTGGCCCTGCCTGATCCCGGATGCGCGACCGGCTCGCGGCCGCTGATCGACCCCCGGATGATGCCAGAAGCAGCGGCTGCACCACCCAATCAGGTTCCCTGGACTGCCGACTCACCCAGCTCTACTTTGGGAGGGCCGATTGAAATTCCTTGTTGGTGTTGGTGTTGGACCCGACAACTCTAAGGTGAACTATGGAAGCTCTTGCTGACCAGCTAAGGGAGGCGCTCTCGGCTGCGGTGAGCGTCCCAGCGGCGTTCGGGGTGCCGGGCGCGAGGGGCTATCCGCGGAGTGCGCTAGGGAATAGCTATACAGCAAACGCAAATCAAGGAACCGAACGACAGGGGCCGTCCACACGTGCGGCCCCGCCTCCGTTAACTATCTAGAATCGCCACCCCAAGCCATGTTCCACCAGCCTGCTGGCCATGCATCCGATAAATCCGTACGTTTGCCTTTGCTTGCAGCGGAGGGTTTTGGTCATGTCCGATCTCCTCGACCGTGTACGGGCAGCTTTCGGCGCGCGGTTCCGCGTGGAACGAGAGATGGAAACTGGTGGGCTGACGACGGCGTTCGCCGCCCAAGAGGTGACGAGCGGGCGCGACGTTGTCCTCAAGGTGCTTCGTCCCGAGGTCACGGCTAACCTCGATGTCGAGCAGTTTCTCGCCGCGATCACGCCGATGAGAGATCTTGCCCATCCTCATATTCTATCGCCGTACGAAGCCGGGGAGACCAACGGTTTCCTCTATTATGCGGTCTCCCACATGGGTGGCGTCACGGTTCGTGATAAGCTGGACACCCACGGACGGGCACCCATTGCCCAAACCGTTCGGATCGTCCGCGGCGTAGTCGATGCACTCGCCTACGCGCACGGACGCGGGATCCTGCATCTCGGAGTACGACCAGAAAACGTGCTCCTCGCCGGCGGGGAGGTGCAGCTGATGGATCTGGGCGTGGTCCAGGCAGTACATGCGCCGCGCTCGCCCGAGTTGGCGGCTCCCGATTCTACCCACGTCGAGTACCGCGCACCCGAACAGGTATCGGGCGATGCGGTCGACCACCGTACCGACATTTATCAAGTCGGAGCCTTGGCCTACGAGTTGCTCACAGGGCAGCCGCCCGGAGAGGGTGGGTTTCGCGCGATCGTCGAGCGCCGGT
>JAPULP010000137.1 GCA_027294815.1 Gemmatimonadota bacterium
CGCGCGGCGAGCTTCCTTTCGATCCATGTAATCGGTTGGATCGAAGCCTTTTACTTCGCACGCAAACTTGACGTCGAACCGCTCCGGATCGAATCGCTCAATCGGCGCCGCGCCGGACCGACCAGCGAGGAGGGCTTCCCATGTCTCGTCGGTTGTTTTGCCAACCGGGGTGACCAGCCCCATGCCGGTCACGACCACCCGTCGCTTCAAGAAGCGTCTCCCACCTTTTCGTGCAGGTACTTCATGGCGTCGCCGACTGTCCGCAACTTCTCCGCCTCTTCGTCGGGAATGTCGATGTCGAACTCTTTCTCAAACGCCATGACGAGCTCGACGGTGTCGAGGCTGTCGGCCCCCAATTCCTCCATGAAGCTGGCACCATCCGCTAGTTTCTCGCGTTCAACGCCGAGTTCCTCGACGATAATGTCCTTCACTTTCTCTTCCATCTCCTTGATGTCAGTCATTTGAGATCCTCATTTAAGGTTTGGGAGCCGTATTACATGACCATGCCGCCGTCAACGACTACGACTTGCCCCGTGATGTAACTTGCCAGATCGGACGACAGAAAGAGTACTGCGCGTGCAACGTCGTCGGGATTGCCGAGGCGTGACAACGGAATGAGCTTGAGCAGGGCCTCACGGGCAGACTCGGGTAAAGCCTTCGTCATGTCCGTATCGATGAACCCGGGTGCCACTGCATTGACCAGCACACCACGCGACGCCAGCTCCTTGGCCATGGTCTTGGTGAACCCAATGACACCAGCCTTCGATGCCGAATAGTTCGCCTGACCCGCGTTGCCGGTGATTCCGACGACACTAGCGATGTTCACGACGCGGCCCGAGCGCCGTTTCATCATGCCGCGGACCACCGCCTTCGTCATATTGAACACGCCCTTGAGATTCACGTCCAACACCGCCGACCAATCCGCCTCGTCCATCCGGATCAGGAGTCCGTCGCGGGTGATGCCGGCGTTGTTCACGAGAACATCAATCGGTCCGAGCGTTTCTTCCACCTGTGAGACCGCTGTCCCGCAGTCTTCCGGACTGGTCACGTTGGCCGAGACCGCGATGGCGCCCCCGCCGATTTCATCGGCGGTCGCCTGGATCTGGGCGATATCCACGACGTCGGCCAGGGCCACCTTGGCACCCGCTCCCGCCAAGCGCGTGCCGATCGCCTTCCCGATGCCCCTCGACCCACCCGTCACGAGGGCAACCTTGTTATGCAGATCGATGTTCACGCCGGCTCACCAATGTGGGACATGGTCCTCGTCACTCTTGGTCAAATGTCGCGGCACAGGATATGGCACGTAATGTAGCCAGTGGGGTCCGACGGCTGAAAGACGGCACCGTCCGGCCGGTTCCTCAGCCGTGTGCTTCCAAGAACGCCGTCACGCTGTCGACAGTGCCCAGGCTCTGCACGGATGCGTCGGGGACGCTCCGCTTGAGTAATCCCGCCAACACTTTCCCCGGCCCGCACTCGAGAAACATGGCTCCGGGCGGCGCGATTTGGGCGGCTCGGGTCATGCACTCCACCCAGCGGACGGGAGAGACGAGCTGCTCACCCAACAGGCGCACGGCGGTCGCTCCGTCTGCGACGGGTTCCGCCCGAGCATTGGCCACCACCGGGAAAGTCGGATCGGCGAACGCGACGCCGGCGAGCACCTGCTCGAGGCCTTCCCTCGCGGGTTCCATCAGCGGGGAGTGAAACGCCCCACTGACGTTGAGTGGCAAGACGCGTTTGGCACCCGCCTCCTTGCACGCCTCTCCCGCCCTCGATATCGCGTCCGGGTCGCCCGAGATGACGGTCTGGTCCGGTGTGTTGAGGTTGGCAGCCACCACCACCGATCCATTCGTACTCGCGGCGCTGCAAGCCGATTCGACGGCGTCGGTGGCGAGCCCCACAACCGCCGCCATGGTACCCTCCCGGGCGTTCCCGGCCTCGAGCATCAGTTCTCCCCGTTTTCGCACCAGACGAGCCGCGTCGGGGGGCTGAATCGACCCAGCCGCCACGTACGCGCTGTATTCGCCGAGGGAGTGACCAGCTCCGGCAACACCCACAACCATCCCGTCCAACAGAACGCGCACGGCGGTGGAATGCGCGAGAATCGCGGGCTGGGCATTATGTGTGAGGGTGAGTTCCTCTTCAGGTCCTTCCCACATGAGCCGGGACAATCCAAAACCCAAGGCATCATCGACGGCTTCGAACACCTGCTTGGCAGCCGGGAACCGCTCGGCGAGGTCCCGCCCCATCCCAACTTTCTGAGCCCCCTGGCCGGGGAAGATCAGAACCGCATTTACCATCTCACCAGCATGCTCCCCCAGGTGAACCCACCTCCGAATGCCACCATGAGTACGTTGGAGCCTTCTTTGACCCTCCCCTCGCGGACGCACTCGTCGAGGGCTATAGGAATCGACGCGGCCGATGTATTGCCGTAGCGGTCGATGTTGACGAACGCCTTTTCCATGGGAATACCGGTGTGCTTGGCGGTGGCTTCGATGATGCGGAGATTCGCCTGGTGGGGAATCAGCACGTCCACGTCGTCGCACGTCATGCCCGCACGCTTCAACGTCTGCTCGCAGGCGTCCGCCATCTTGCGCACCGCGTGCTTGAACGTCTGGCGCCCCTCCATACGGAGGAAGTAGGTGCGTTGCTCGATCATCTCCTCCGACGGCGGCTGGACGGCGCCCCCACCAGGCCGACACAGCAACTTCCCCAGGGTTCCATCCGTCTTGAGATAGCTGGAAATAATTCCACGACTGCTGTTCGACGCCGTGCGAACGAGCGTCGCCCCCACCCCGTCACCGAAGAGGATGCACGTCGATCGATCTTGATAGTCCGTAATGGCCGAAAGCCGCTCCGCACCGACGACGAGCACGTGCTTGGCCTGTCCCGTAACCACCATGCCCTCGGCCACGGCCAGGGCGTAGAGGAATCCGGCACATGCCGCACCGACGTCGAACGCCGCAGCGTTCGTCGCCCCCAGTGTCGCCTGGAGATCGCAGGCTTGCGAAGGTAGCAGGTGATCGGGACTGGCCGTGGCAACGATAATGGAGTCGATCTCCGCGACATCCAGACCCGTCTCTTCGAGGACTTGTTCGCAGGCGTCTTTCCCCATGCGCGCCAGCGTTTCATCCGCCGTGGAGATGTGGCGCTCGCGGATACCGGTGCGTTCACGGATCCACTCGTCGGACGTGTCGACCATTTTCTCGAGATCGGCGTTCGTCAGGACGTTGCGAGGGATGCATCGTCCTGTGCCGACGAGTTCGACCACTGGTCGTTTCATGCCACGACTCCGAGGGAAGAAGGCCAGGGTGTGTGCGGCGCGAGCCGGCTCTTCAGACTTCCTCTACCTCAATCCGTTGCTTGCCGGCGTAGTGACCGCAGCTCGGACATACTCGGTGAGGGCGGCGAGGATCGCCGCAACGTGGGCACGCCTGATGGGCGAGCACCTGAGCCTTGTGGTGCGTGCGCCGCTTCAGTTTTCGGCTCTTTGAGGTTCTTCGCTTGGGAACGGCCATGGTCGTTTACTCGTTTACCTTGCTTTTCGATTTCTCGAGCGCCGCCCACCGCGGATCAGACGGCGGTCGACAGTCGCACGAATTCGTGTTCAGATCGGTGCCACAACTCGGACACAACCCTTTACAGTCCTCGCGACACAGCACGTACGCCTCGAGCGCGAGGATCAGTTCTTCGCGAATCGCTTCGCTGAGATCCAGAACGACCGTCCCCTCCGGAACCACGTACTCGGACGGGTCGTCCGTGTCCTGGTCTTCCGTGAACACCAAGTTCACCTGCGCATCGATCTGGCACGGAGTCGACGACAGGCAGCGACGACAAGTCGCGTCGACATCGGTGGCGATCCTTCCCTGCCAGTAAAACCGACCCAAACTGGCACTCAACAGACGCC
>JAPULP010000138.1 GCA_027294815.1 Gemmatimonadota bacterium
ACATCTTCTTCCGCGTGCAGCGCCAAGGTCCGGCGAACATGGCCAACATCGTGCGCGCCGACGTGCTCATCGTGACGGCGGTGGCGGCGGATACGGTGGTGTTCGAACTGCCGCCCGTTATCGGTCAGCGAAGAATGAGCGAGCGTTGGCTGGTGTTGGTGCTCGGTGGACAGGGCGCGTTGGATCCCAGCATCGGGTTGAGAAATTAGCCACAGAGGGCACAGAGGCCCACCCCACCGACCCTACTTTCTTGTTTTTGAACGAACAGAGTAGATGGACTACGGCCGCCCCAAATCTTGGTGAGTCAACAAAGAAAAACAGAGAAGCGTGGGGCGGGGCTCTGTGAACTCCGTGTCCTCTGTGGCTAAAAAAACCGCCCCCGGCATTGAACACACCGGAGGCGATCCTATTCCGACACCCGATACCCGACTCCCGATTCCCTACTCCCGATCCGTCGTCGGCCTTCCGTCGCTGCTGCTCGCATCCAAGTTCCCGTGGTGCAACAGCGTGTTGAACACCAGCGCGTATGTCCCGACGGTCTCACCGCGCCAGAACGGGTTGAAGCTGAACAGGACGATGTGACCGTCACCGTGCTTGGCGTCGACCAGCGCGGGAGCGTTGGCCATCTCCGACCCGTTGTTGAGCCCCCCGCTGATCAGCAGGTTTTCGGCCGATCCGAATCGAAACACGATGCGGTTGTTGTTGTTCTGTTGAGGGCGACGCGATCCGTCGGCCTCCGTACTATCGTTCTCCGCCTGGAACGCTTCGACACCCGCTAGGCCGAGGTCGCGTGCGCGGCCCTGAACGATGTCGTCCTCGTCGATGCCGCCGCGGCCCGTGCGCCGCGCCAGCGTACTACCCGGATCACCGGCTGCCCCCTGGCCGGCTCCCCCTCGGCCTCCGAAGCCGCCAAACCGTCTGCGACCGCCGCCGCCGGTTGCGAACACGGGTGAAGAATTGAAGTACACGCCGACGTCGCCATCGAAGCCGTACGCGATGGGGCTGTCCCCCTCGGTCACACGCGTGCGGAAGACCCCGCCGCGCGCCCACAGGTTCGGCGTTTGCTTGATCCGGAGTCCTTGGACCAGACCGAAATGCAGCGGGAGCGACGCGCTGCTCGTGATCGCGACGAACGTACCGCCCTCTTTGACGAATTTCGAAAGATTCATGACGCCCTGCAGCTCCAGACCGCCACGCATGTCGTCGGTTTCGTCCTGTGCGCCGATGTTCGGCGTGATGTCGGTCCGCTTCCACGGAATCGGGTCGTCGCCGGTCACCCCTCGCAGGGTGCTGAGCGCGTCGAGCGACGACGGTCCCATGACCAGGACGTCGTATTTGCCCTTCAGGTTGTCGTTGTCGCGCAGTTCGTGGACCGAGATGTAATCGTAGGGAACGCCATACAGGTCGAAGGCCAGGCGGACCCATCCCTCGGACTGCGTCGACGACCACGTGTGGACGATGGCGGTGCGGGGTGTCGCCACGGCGTGCGTGGGAACCGACGGTACCTCCGACACACCGTAGGCCGTGAAGCCGTATTGTGCTCCGGCCGCCTGGAGCCGCTGCTCGAGATTGCGTCCGTTACCCGATGTGCGAATGATGAACGTGCCGGCGCCGAAGGACATGTCTTCGACCTCGAAGTCCTCCTCCGCCGCCTCGATGTCGAGATTGTCGTTCGCGAAGCGGAACGCCGTGAGATTGTTTTCACCGTTGTAGTCGATGATGTAGGCGTTGTTACCCGACAGACGCTCGACCCCGCCCGGCGCGCGCACGGAATCGCGCATCATCGTCATCGGTACCTCGAGCACTTCCGGATTCTCGATGCGCGCGGTTTCGGTGTTGAACAACGCGCCCAGGGTCCAGCCCACGTCGTCGTAGGGGCGTGGATCGTTGGGATTGTAGTACTGCTTGTCGAGCAACATGTCCGCGCTTCTGGAAAACGGCTGGTCCATACGGATCACGTAACTGCCCGACGCGTATTCCGTCGAGTCGATGGTGAACGACTCGTCGGCGCGGTGCACTTCGACCCCATGCATCTGCATCAGCCGCAGCAGACCCGCCTGCAAGCTGGGACGCGAATCGGTGGAGGGGAAGACGTACGCGGCCGGACCTTCGGCGGTGGCCTTCGCGATCGACCGCGCGCTCTTGCGATAATAGTTCCGCAAGAACTCCGCCTTGTTGTTGGCTACGTGGTTCATCGCGATGAGAATCGCGCTCTGTTGGAGGTTCACGTTGTTGCGGATGGACCACATGACCTCTTTCAACGGCGTGTTGGGCCGGTGCCATTGGCGCTCGACGTTGGTGCGGAGCACCCTGGTCGACGCGTTACCCGCCCCCTGGGTCTCGTAGAAGCGGCCGATGCTGTTGTGCGACTGGGCCATCGAAAACATGTAGTTCGGCGCCCAGCCGTCGTAGAAGTCGTGCGTGTAGACGCCCGGCACGCCGAGCGCCGTCATTTCCTTCACTTCTTTATAGGCGAGGTTGTTCCACTCGTTGATCGTGATGGGGTCGATCCACGCGTTGTACGGGCCGCGCCCGGTCGAGGTGTACAGGTGTGACGCCGACTCGTGGAGATCGTGAAAGATCTGCGGCCGGTATTCGAGAAACGTCTTCGTCACGTGTTGCGACAGCTTGAGCGACAGGCCGATGCCGTCGCGGTTGTTGTCGTGCGCGACATACTTGCCCCAGTAGAGCGGGCGGGTAGGACCCTTGTAGTCGGGATCTTTGCGTGGAGCCATGTGCAGATCGACCACCTTGGCCCGGCCGTCCACCTCGATGACGGGCGTGATCAGAACGATCGCGCTGTCCCGGATCGTGCGGACGAACTCGTTCTCGCTCACCGCCAGCCGGTAGGCCAGCTCCATCAGCATCTCGGGAGAGCCGGTTTCGGGCGAGTGGATCGCGCCCGTGGCCCAATAGATCGGTTTGGCGGTCCCAATGAGGCGCTCGGCCTCCGCCTCGGAGGTCACCCGCGGATCGCCCAACCGTCCCAGCATGTCCTTGTAATCGTCCAGCCTGGCGATGGTGTTCTCGTCCGAGACGACGACGAGGATCATCTCGCGCCCTTCCTCGGTCTGACCCATCGTGAAGACCTCCACGCGGGGAGAGGCCGCGGCCAGGGCCCGCATGTACCGATACACCTCCGCCGGGTAACTCAGCACGTCGGGGGCCCCGGCAATGTGGCCCAGCACGTCGAGCGGGGTCGGGACCGTCTCCGAC
>JAPULP010000139.1 GCA_027294815.1 Gemmatimonadota bacterium
CGATCGTGGAGGCGGTTGCTCCGGCGGGCGTCCTACCCGAAAGCACGTCGGAGACGGGCGACCGATAAGGAATACTTCGCAACCTTCCCACACTGGCCGCCTCGCTAGGCCTGCACTTCGGCGTCGAGGAGTTTACCCGCGGCTTCGGCTGTGAGGGGCTGAGAGAAGAGGAATCCCTGTGCCTGCTCGCATTGTAATCCGACGAGCTTCTCCGATTGCTGCGGGGTCTCCACGCCTTCGGCGATTACCTTAATTCCCAATTGATTCGCCAACGTGATCATGGCCTGGACCACCGCCGCCTTCTCTCCAGGCACGCCCACCTGACTGATGAACGAGCGATCGATCTTCAGCGTGTCGACACGAAAACGATTGAGATACGCAAGGGAAGACGATCCGGTCCCGAAATCGTCGACCTGGACCAATACGCCCAACTCGCGAAGTTGCGCAACGATTTGGAGATTCGATTCGGGGTCGTCCATGAGGACGGGCTCGGCGATCTCGAGCTTGAACCGGTCGGTGGCCAAGCCACTCGTGGTGATGGCCTCTTCGACCTGCTCCAAGAGATCGGGTTGCCGCAGCTGTTTCGCGGCCAAGTTCACGCTCATGGTTAGGGTATCGAGATCGGGATACGCTTTGACCCATTCGGCCATCTGCCGGCACGCCTCTTCCATGATCCACTTGCCAAGTGGCACGATGAGGCCGGTCTCCTCGGCCAGCGGGACGAACGAGGCCGGTGACACCAGCCCTCGTTCGGGATGTTCCCACCGCACGAGCGCTTCAAAACCCGCGATACGCTCGGTGACGATGTTCACGACCGGCAGATAGACCAAACGGAATTGCTGCTTGTGTACCGCCGCCCGGATGTCGGTCTCGAGCTGCAGCAAGTTTATGGCCCGCTCGTGCATCGCGAGATCGAAGATCTCGTAGCGTGCTTTTCCTCTTGCTTTCGCGCGGTACATGGCCGAGTCGGCGTGTCGGATGAGGTGTTCGGGACCGTCGAGTGTTTCTTGGCTCACGGCGATTCCAATACTGGCGGTGGTGAACACTTCCCGTCCACTCAGTTCGATCGGTTTCAGAAGGCCCTCGAGGATACGCTCGGCCACCCGAGTCGTGTCGCGGCTGTCTTTGAGGTCGTCCAACAGCACCAGGAACTCGTCCCCACCAAGCCGCGCCACGACGTCGCCTGGGCGTACGGAACCCTTGATACGTTGGGCGACCTCTATGAGCAGTTTGTCTCCGGCGGCGTGGCCGAGACTGTCGTTGACCACCTTGAACCGGTCGAGATCGACAAACAAAATGGCGAAAACATAATCCTTCCGACGTTTCGTTCGACGAAACGAGCGGTTCAATAGATCGGTGAGAAACGCCCGATTGGGTAAATCCGTGAGGGAATCGTAGAGGGCTTCCTGTGCGAGCTGCTTCTCGACGGTTTTGCGTTGCGCGATGTCGGTGAGCGACCCGGCGATGCGGTACGGCTTCCCATCCGGATTGCGTTCCGCGATCCCCCGAGCGAGCACCCAACGGTAGGTCCCGTCCTTGTGGAGAATGCGGTGTTCGTTCTCGAAATGTGAGGACCGGTCGGCCCGGTGCGCCTCGAGTTCGGCCTTCACGATCGGAAGATCATCCTTGTGCACCCGATCGAGCCACGCGGACGGAGTGTTTTCGATCTCCGCGTCCTCGAACCCGAGCATCGCCTTCCAGCGGTGAGAGTAGTAGACCTCGTTGGTTTCGAGGTTCCAGTCCCACAACCCGTCGTTCGCGCCGCGAACGGCCAGCGCGTAGCGCTCTTCGCTCTCTTGCAAGGCGCGCTCCGCCTTTTTGCGTTGCGTGACGTCTTCGCAGGTTGTGACGATGCCGATGGCGTCGCCGGAAGCGTCCCGCACCACATCGGACATGAGGTGCACGGGGAACTCGGTTCCGTCCTTGCGCACGTTCATGGTATCGCGACGCCAGCGCTTCATCGCCTCGATCTGCCGCTTGCCCATCGGCTTCGCTTGCTCCTGGGTCGAGAAGATGCGGACGTCCTTGCCGATGAGCTCCTCCGGCTTGTAGCCGTGGAGGGTCGCGTCTGCCGGATTCGTAGAAACGATCCGACCCTTCAAATCGGTCACGGTCACGCCGAGCTGCATGGTTTCGACCGCGTGCTCCATGTGGCGTAATGCGTCCTCGACGCGTTTCACACCGGTGATGTCACGGTACATGGCGAAAGCCGCTATGGGCACGCCCGGGATTCGGACTGGAGCGGCGAGCATCGACACGTCCACCAAAGATCCGCTCTTTCGGCGCAGTACCGTCTCGAGCCGGATTCGCTTGCCCCCGATCAGATTCTTCGTGATGTCTCTGAGCTCTTCCAACCGACCACTCGGCGCGAGCAGGTCGTCTACGTGGTGCCCGAGGATTTCTCCGATGCTGTAGTCGAACGTGGCGGTGAACGCCCCGTTCACCTGAACCGCCTGCCCCTCGCTGTCCAGCAGCACGATCGGCTCGCTCGAGGTCTCGAACAGCTCCTGCAAGAACGCGCGTTGCACGCCGAGTTCGCGCGCAACGCTGCCGTGCCGCGCCGTGATCCGCTCGAGCAGGACGAGGCCGAGCAAGGCGACGACCCCCACACCGAGGGTGGCGAGTTGGCCGTCGTCGAATCCTCGGATACGCCAGGTTTCGAGTTGGGCGATCGTCGCCAGGAGATTCCCGAGCGCCCCGAGCCCCAGCAGCGACGCAAAGGCCCGGTGCCACAGGTCTCCTGGCCGGGCGGCCACGACGACCGACCAGCCGGCTGCAGTCAGGAGGATGAGAAGCGCCAGGGCGCCGACAATTGTCATGGAGTAGTTCGGTTTGTTGCGGCTACATTATGCAATATCGGGGACAAGCCCGAAACCCCTTGAGGGCCAACGGGTTAGGCAGCCGTAGCCGATCCTGGCCAGCTGGTTGGGGAAACTGGGGTATTCGTACAGGACAGCGACGGGCCTGTGGCCGGTTACACGTGGGTCGGCGGCGACCGGACCTACGGGCGGTCTTTTTTCTTCATTTCCGTAAAAAGGCGGTCCGCCCCCTCGTATCGGGGGTCGCGCTTTGACGGTTCATCCGAGAAATCGCGCTTTTTCCCCCGTTTGCCGTCGGCCGGTTTGCCATATTCGGCCTCCTGCTGGGCCCTGCTGGCCTCGCGGTTCTTCTCGGCGAGTCGCTGCAGTTTTTTCAAATCCAACTTCTTCACGGTCTTGCTCTCCCGCTCGGCGTGAGATGAATTCCTCGGCCCCTCGTCCGTTCGTGCTTCTGAATAATAAGCTGTTCGAGCGGAGTCTGGGACGCGACGGGGCGGCGTCGGGGCGCGACCTCGCATAGATGCCAGGCGGGACTATTATTGGCCTGAGCCGTGAGCCGTGAGCCGTGAGCTGTGAGCTGTGAGTCGTGAGCCGTGAGCCGTAAGTCGTGAGCCGCGCTACGTACTGCGGAAGTCGACGTGTCAGCCAATCTCGAAGAGGTGGAATGATGGGCGAGTCCGAAGATCTGAGACAGTATGTCGAGGGTGGGGATGGGATCAGCGTGATACGTGGCAGTACGAATTGCCGCAGCTGGAACAACATCCAGTACAAACCGGGCCTGTCGGCGAACAACGTCGGGTCGAAACACCTGTCGATGAACGTAGCCACGATTCCACCGGGCGGCGTGGCGTACGCGCACATTCACGTGGATTTCGAGGTGATGCTCTACCTGCTTCAGGGCAAAGTGCGGCACGAGTACGGGGTTGGGCTGAAGGAGACGGTGGAGAACGAGGCGGGGGATTTCATCTTCATCGAACCCGGCGTTCCCCACGAGGTGTTCAACGTGAGTGATTCGGAGCCCGTAGTGGCGGTGGTCGCTCGGTCGGATGCGAGCGAGTGGGAGAACATCGTTTCCTACGATCGTAACGCCGCCGAGTGAGGCCACACCATCCGTGTAACCCACGACACATCTAGTCACGCGTTGCAAGTCTAAATTGCATTGGTCGGTGCACTCCGCGACACCGATCCGGCGGACTCGAAACAGCTTGCACTAGAGACAAGATGACGTTGACGGTACTCAAGAAACTCGCGTTGCTCGTCGGGCTCGAGGGGGTTCTCCTCGTGGCAATCTTCGTGTACGTGGCCACGACGATCACCCCGGACGCCGTACCCGCGTCGGTGCGATTTCTTCCCTATGGCGTCTTCGTTGCCGGCCTCCTTGTCAGTTGGCGTTTCCGCCGCAGCCGTTTGGTGTTCAGCTTTGCCGTACTCGCGTTCGCCGATCGGGGTCTGCTGTTCTACGTGGGCGAGATTCCCGATCCGGCTTCCCTCGGTTATCAGGCTGTGGCCTTTCTCCTCCCGATCAACCTGGCCGGCATCGTGTGGATGAAAGAGCGCGGAACATTCACGCCAGTGGGTCAAGGCCGCCTCGCGGCGATTTTGTTTCAAGCCGTCATCGTCATGTTGCTGGCGAACTCGACGCCCGGATGGGTGAACGGCGCGTTACACCTTTCTCCACTCCCGGAAAGTTGGTTTGCGTGGACACCCGTCGCGCAACCGGCGTTGGTGATGTTTGCCGCCGCGTTCGGATGGATGATCACTCGTCTCGTCTTGCGGTCCAACGCCACCGGTCGTGGTTTCCTGTGGGCATTGATCGCTTGCTTCCTCGGATTGAGTGCGTCTAGCGGTGTGCCCATTTCCACTATTCATTTCTCGACTGCCGGCATCATCCTCATCTTTTCGGTTATCGAAGCGTCGTACTTCATGGCGTATCGCGACGGTCTGACGGGACTCCCCGCCCGCCGCGCGTTGAACGAAGCATTGCTGCGGTTGAACGGGGAGTACACGATCGCCATGGTAGACATCGATCGCTTCAAGACGTTCAACGACCGCTACGGCCATGACGTTGGCGATCAGGTCTTGCGCAAGGTAGCGGTGCAATTGGAGCGCGTCGGTGGTGGTGGCAGGGCATTTAGGTATGGGGGCGAAGAGTTCGCCCTCGTTTTTGCCGGGCGCGTTCCCAAGGATGTATTGCCTGATCTCGAACAGTTGCGTGTGTCGATCGCGGAAGCGAAGTTCGCACTGCGCGGGAAAGACCGTCCCAAGGAAAAGCCGGAGAACCCCGAGCCCAAGCGCAGAGTTCCGAACAAGGTCTCGGTGACGGTAAGCATCGGCGCTGCCGGACGCAGCGACCGGCGGTCGGCTCCCTCCGAAGTGGTCACCTTCGCCGACAGGGCCTTGTACCGAGCGAAAAAGGCGGGGCGCAATACGGTGAAGGTGTCTAACGGTGAGACGTAAGAGGTGAGAAGTGAGAGGGCCCCTCCCACACCCCGGGGTGGGTGGGGTGGCCCTCTCACCTCTCACCTCTCACCTCTCACGTCTTACCTCTCACTCAAGCTCGCCATCACCATCCCACCAGCCCATATTACTGACTTCAGTTTCGAGCAAACTCCTGCCCGGGGAATCCGTAATGTCGAAAGTACTTCCGCTTGTTCCCGTCGCCGTTTTCGCAATCGCGCTCGGCGCTACCCCCATTCACGCCCAGGACGCGGCGAGCGTCGTCCGGCTCGAGGCCCGGCCGGCCACGGTGACCGTCACCGCCGGCGAATCGGTGGCGTTCAATGTTGTCGCGCTCGATGCGGGTGGGGACGTCGTTGATGTGGGTATACGGATCGCCCCCCCCCGCCAAGCCGCGAGTTATCGCGATGGCGTCTTGCAAGGATTGACTCCGGGTGAGTATCAGATCGTCGCCACGCTGGCCGGCGGACAGGGCAGCCCAGTGTCGCTAACGATTCCGCTGATGGTGCGCTGGCCCGCAGTCACCGGCATCGAATTGGGAACCCCCCCCGGCCGTCTCTATGTCGGGACCACGCTTCGCCATTGGGGCACGGCCGTGCTCGCCAACGGTTCCACGCGTGCCGATGCGGAGTTTACCTGGGCCAGCTCGGACCCCGATGTGGCGCGCGTCGATCTCTTCGGTAACGTGACCGCCATGAGCGCCGGCCGGGTGACGATCACCGCCTCTTTCCAGGGCGTACGTGGCCAGGTTGGCTACAACGTCGAACCGCTGCCGGCTACGAGTTTGGAAATACAGGGCGGGCTCGACGAGGTCCGCACCGGCGACGTGCAAACCTTCACGGCAGTAGTGCGAGATGCCGGCGGTCGGGTCATCGACGACGTCCCCATTTCGTGGACCCATTCCTACACACCGCCACCGGACATCGTCGCGCCGAGCGCTCCGGGGCAGTTGAACGGCGGAAAATTCGTTGCCGACGTGCCGGGTGTGCACACGGTGGTCGCATCTGCCGGACCCGTGAGCGACCGCAAGTCTTTCCGCGCGGTGCCACGTGACGCCGTGCAGCGGCTCGAGATCATGGGGTTGGGCGCCCAATCCCGAAGCCGCACGACGGATTTCTGGGTGTTCGAGGGACTCGACGGGCGCGACTACGCGTTGACCGGTTCCAAGGTCGCCGATGGCCACGCGTTCGTTTGGGATGTGACCGATCCGAGTAACATGTTCAAGACCGACTCGATTCAAGTCGACGCGCGTTCGGTGAACGACGTGAAGGTGGCACCGAACGCGCGATACGGCACGATGACGCGAGAAGGCGCATCGACCAGACGCAACGGTGTGGTCATTCTCGATCTCGCCGATCCCGCGCACCCCAAGATCGCCGCGACGTACGACGAAGGTCTGACCGGGGGAGTACACAACGCGTTTCCCACCGACGATTACCTGTTCGCTCTTTCCGGCGGCGACAAGTACGTCATCATCGACGTGCGCGACTTGTACAACCCGAAATACGTAAGCGAATACAACCATCCCGACAGCAGAGTGCACGACGTGTGGGTGCACGACGGCATCGCCTACTCGGCGGAGTGGGGTACCGGGGTGGTCGTGGTCGACGTGGGGAACGGTCGCTGGGGCGGCACCATCGAAAACCCGGTCTTCGTGACCAACTACCCCGTGCCGAGCGGACGAACGCATGCGGTGTTCCCATACAAGTCACAGTCCACCGACAAGTTCTACGTATTCGTCGGCGACGAGATCATGAGCCGTCGCGGCCTGGCGAACGAGGGCTCGCATGCGCCCGGCGGCGACTATGCCCAACGCTTCGATCCTGAGACCGGCACCGGTGGGTCGCTCCTGACCACCCAAGGCTACATCCAGATCATCGACTTCACCGATCCGGAAAACCCACAGATGGTGGCGCGCTACGAAGTGACGGAATACGGCACGCACAACATCTGGGTCGAAGACGACAAGTTGTATCAGGCGTATTACGAGGGCGGTATGCGTGTCGTCGACGTGTCAGGAGAACTCATGGGGAATCTGTACACGCAGGGCAGGGAAATCGCGGCGTACAAGTCCGCCAATCCGCAAGGCTACGTCGCGAACTCCACCATGGTATGGAGCGCAATGCCGCACAAGGGATACGTCTTTTTCTCCGACACGAACAGCGGGCTGTGGGCGGTGAAACTCCAGCCGAAGGCGCGGCCGGTGATGTAACTCGGCGTAGGGTGTAGGGTGTAGGGTGTAGTAACAGCCGCAAAAATCCTACACCCCACACCCCACACCCGACACCCTACACCCTACACCCTACACCCTACAACCTTCTAGCCAGTAGCCGAATCCATGAAACGAAAATTCTTCCTAGCTAGCTTGTTGCTCCTGCCCGCCACGGCCACCGCCCAGGAATGGCGCCAAACCTCCGCCGACGCCTATACGCGGTACGAGCTGCTCGACCCGGCATCCCAAAGTTTTCGCATCATCTACGACGTGAGTGTGACGACACCGGGCGCGACGGTCTACTTCAACGGCATTCGACGCGGCAGCGAGCCGACGGTGCACGCGGTGTACGATCTGATGACGGGGGAGCGGCTCGACTGGGAGGTCGTCGATGGCACGGCCGCCCGCGACCAAGGGATGCTCAACGCCAACCCCGAGGGACAGTTCGTTCAAGTAAAGCTGTTGCGAGCGGTGCCGGATGGTGGCGAGGTGCGGCTTCGCATCAACAAGACGTATCGCGATCCGGCGAGCTACACGAGTGAGGGCAATGTCATCACGTTCGAGCGTTCGCTTGGCATCAGGCGCAACGCAATCGTCTTGCCCGAGGGCTTCGAGTTGATCGACACGAACTATCCGTCCCAAATCGACATGGAAGCCGACGGAAGGATCAGGGTGAGTTTCATGAACTCCGGGCCCAGCGCCGTGTCACACGTGATCCGGGGCCGACGACTTCCCTCAACGGCTTCCACAAGCAATAGTGCCAATCCGGACCGCGTGGAGACGCCGACGACCACCCAAACCGTGCCCGCGGGTGCCCGGGTCGATTACCGGTTTTCCGAGCGGGCGTTTCAGGATCGGGAGATTGTGTATTTCCTACAGCAACCGGAAACGCACTCGTTTCGGTTGTACCACGACTACACCGAGGGCCGTGCCGGCGTCGATCGGTACGTCAACGTTGTACGCGCGGGCAGCGAGGCGTCCAATCCTTCCGCCAAGATTCTCGATACCGGAGAGGAATTACGCGTCGAGACATTGCGCGGAAGCGAAATCGGTGCACGTGGCATCCGCATCGGCAGGCAGATCACACCCGAGACGGAAGTGGTCGTGATATGGTTTGACCCGGTTGAGTCCGGTCACTCGGTGCGGTTGCGTATTGAAGAGACGTACACCGATCCGAATCGCTACGTCCGCGTCGGTGACGAATTGATCTGGGACCGCAGCTTCGGCCGCCCACGCAACTCGGTGATTCTTCCGGACGGCTGGTTCGTAACGGCGAATGCGATCCCTGCCGTCATCAACGAGACGGGCGATGGACGAATTCGGTTGTATTACGAAAACGATCGACCGGGAAATATTGATGTGTTTATTAGGGCGAGGAGGAGGTAAGGGAAGAAGGTTTTAGGTGTTAGGTGTTAGGTGTTAGGTGTTAGGTGTTAGGGTTTTCGAAACACCACCTAACACCCAACACCTAAAACCTAACACCTAAACACCTACCTAGAGTCCTCCATCTTCCAGAACGCAATCCCACCGGCTTGTTGCGCCACCGGGACGTCAGCCACCAGCTCAATCGTTTGCAGGTCGAAGATGTCGACCTTGCCGGGTTCGGCGCCCACACCTTCCACGCTCACGAACGCATAGCGGGAATCCGGCGAGATGACGACACCGTG
>JAPULP010000014.1 GCA_027294815.1 Gemmatimonadota bacterium
TACCGAGGCTTTCATCGGCGAGACACCAATCCGCGTTCCGGTCATCGACATTCACACCGTGGGAGCGGGCGGTGGTTCGATTGCCTACCGGGATCCGGGTGGTTCACTCAAGGTGGGCCCCCGCAGCGCCGGTGCAGACCCAGGTCCGATATGTTATGGGCGCGGTGGCACCGAGTTGGCGGTCACCGACGCCAATCTCCTTCTGGGACGGCTTTCTCCGAAACACTTCTTGGGCGGCGAACAGGAGTTGCCAATCGATCCCGTGCGCGCTGCGATGGGAGCGTTTGCAAAGCAACTCGGGTTGTCACCCGGCGAAGCCGCTGAGGGAATCGTGCGGGTCGCCAACGCGACGATGGAGCGGGCGATACGCGTCATCTCGCTCGAGCGGGGCTACGATCCGCGTGATTTCACGCTCGTTTGTTTCGGCGGCGCGGGCGCCATGCATGCCGCGGATCTTGCAAGGAGCCTCAACATTCCGCGAGTGCTCGTTCCCCAGGCGGCGGGTATTCTCTCGGCCTTGGGAATGCTCATCGCGGATTTCGTGAGGGATTATTCGCGGACCATTCTCGTACCAAGTGTCGCGCTGGATCGACAAGAACTCGAGCGTGCGTTCGAAGCGTTGGAGCAGCGGGCGCGGGACGAGTACTCGGCGGAAGGATTTCCCGCTGACAGGCTGGTGCTGGAGCGCTCGGTGGACATGCGGTACGCCGGACAGGGGTTTGAGTTGCCTGTTCCCATGTCGGAAGACTTCGAGTCGTCGTTCCATGTGTTGCATGAGAAGCGTTATGGCTATGCGGATCCGAACAGGAGGACAGAGGTGGTCAACGTTCGGTTGCGAGCTGTGGGTCGCACAGACAAGCCACAAATGCCCGAGCACGAATTGCAGGGCGAAGACGCGTCAGCGGCTGTCATCGGCGACTGGTCCATGACGTTCGATGGTGCCCCGGTCGCTGCACGTTTGATGGATCGGGAGAAGTTGCAAGCGGGTAATATGTTCTGTGGGCCGGCGCTGGTTGTGGAGTACAGCACGACAACCGTCGTGCCACCCGATTATCAGTGTCGTGTTGATGCGGGTGAGACCCTTGTTCTGGAACTGTCATCCGTGGCTAATTCCAACCTCGAAGCCCTATGACGCACACCGCCACCTGGGATCCCGTCACACTAGAGGTCTTCCGCAACCTTTTTTATTCGGCCGCCGAGGAGATGGGCGTGACGCTGTGCCGGACGTCGTTCTCCCCCAACATCAAAGAACGTCGTGACTACTCGTGCGCGGTGTTCGACGGTGACGGGAACATGGTGGCGCAGGGCGAGCACATGCCGGTGCACCTCGGCTCGATGCCGCTATCGGTCGAAGCAGCGATCGAACACGTGCCGATGCAGCGCGGGGACGTGGTGATCGTCAACGATCCGTTTTGCGGCGGCACGCACTTGCCGGACATCACGCTGGTTCAACCCGTGCACGTCGGGGACGACCAAGCGCCGACATTCTACGTGGCGAATCGGGCACATCATTCCGATGTGGGGGGCATCACGCCGGGTTCGATGCCGCTGTCGAACTCCATCTATCAAGAGGGCATTCGCATCCCTCCACTCCGGCTGGTGCACAAGGGCGAAGTGCTCAAGGACGTCCTGGACCTCATCCTCGCAAATGTGCGCACGCCGGTCGAACGCGAAGGCGATCTCACCGCGCAGATTGCGTCCAACCGTACGGGCGAGAGACGCCTGATCGCGATGACCGACAGGTACAGCGTCGACATGGTTACGTCGTACATGGGCCATTTGCAGGACTACGCCGAACGAATGACCCGTGAAGCCATAGCCGCTATTCCAGATGGCGAGTACCGGTTTGAGGATTGTATGGACGATGACGGTCAAGGGAACGGACCGCTTCGGATCGTCGTTACCATTTCGATACGCGGAGACGAAGCGCGAGTCGATTTCACGGGCACGTGCGACCAGGTGCAGGGAAGCGTGAACGCGATTTATGCGATCACACTGTCGGCGGTGATGTATTGCTTTCGCGTCATCGTTCCGTTTGCGATTCCGTCGAATCGCGGAACGATCCGTCCGCTCGAGGTGATCGCACCGGAGGGCACGCTCGTCAACGCGCGATTGCCCGCCGCGGTCGCCGGTGGCAACGTAGAGACGTCGCAGCGCATAGTCGATGTCGTGCTTGGGGCGCTCGCCAAGGCCATGCCGGGCAAGATCCCGGCGGCGAGCTATGGAACCATGAGTAATCTGACGTTCGGCGGCACGGACCCCGAGACGGGTGAAGATTTCGCGTATTACGAAACGATTGCCGGCGGCATGGGGGCGCGTCCCAATGCCGACGGATTAGACGCAACACACTGTCACATGACCAACAGCCTCAACACGCCGATCGAAGCCTTCGAACACACGTACCCGTATCGCATCCGTCGTTACGCGATCCGGCGGGGCTCGGGCGGCCGGGGCCGGTTCAGAGGCGGCGATGGGATCGTGCGCGAATTGGAAGCGCTCTGTCGCTCGCAGGTGACCATTCTGAGCGATCGTCGGGTGCACGCACCGTACGGTTTGAATGGTGGAGAACCCGGGACATCCGGGCGGAATACGCTCATCACGCACGGCGAGGAGCGGGAGCTGGGTGGCAAGGCAAGTATGTGGGTCGAGGCGGGGTCGGTTGTGCGCGTGGAGACCCCCGGGGGCGGTGGGTATGGGCAGTCCGAACACAGCTAGGGGATAGCATGATCAATACGAGAGTCTGGACCATCGTCGCGCTGGCAATTGCACTGGCTGCGAGGAGTGCGGCCCCCGCTTCCGCGCAGGACGACGGGGTAAGCGTTCTTATCGTGACGGCGCACCCCGACGACGAAGGAATATTCGCCGCAACGGTGTACAGAATCAGTCAGGGCCTCAACGGCACCGTCGACCTCGCGGTCGTGACGGACGGCAGCGGTGGATATACCTATTCTCAACTGGCAGAGCCGATCTACGGTCTGAAGCTCACCGACGAGGCGGTGGCGAGACAATACCTCCCGGCAATCCGCAAGCAAGAGCTAATGGCGGGGGGCAACATCATAGGAATTCGCAATTATTTCTTTCTCGATCAATTCGATCACGCGTTCACATTGAACGCCGATACGGTTCTGGAACACGTTTGGGATGCGACGTTCGTTAGGCAGCGTCTCCGGCAGATCATGGAGCGCGGTGCCTATGATTTCGTCTTTGTGCACCTGCCGCTGACGACCTTCCACGGCCATCACCAGTCCGCGACGATTCTCGCCCTCGAGGCCGCAAGGGAAATCGACGGAATCGCCA
>JAPULP010000140.1 GCA_027294815.1 Gemmatimonadota bacterium
GCGACGCTCGTCCCGTTCCTGCTGGACAGCGTTGGCGGGATCGCCGAGTTGAATCAGGCCGACGAGATTCATCCGACAGCCGAAGGCCACCGCATCATGGCTCGCACCGTTTGGCGGGTACTAGAGGGTGTGGTTCGTGAGGTCGATAAGCAGAGGACGAGATGAAGAGAATCTGCCTTGCGGTTCTTCGAACCCGGTGCAGATTCAGCCCGTTAACACCAACCACGGACGTCCAAGGAGTTCAAATGCAGCCCAGAACATTGTTCGTATTGGGGCTTTTGGGAATTTCCTTTGCTGTTGCCCCCGTCGCTGCACAGCAAGATTTCTCCAACGTGCAGATCCGCACGATCCCGGTCTCGGATGGCGTGTACATGCTGATGGGCTCGGGTGGCAACATTGGCTTGTCGGTAGGTGAAGACGGTCCTTTCGTGGTCGACGACCAGTACGCACCCCTCACCGAGAAGATCCTAGCCGCGATCGCCGCCGTTTCCGACGGTTCGGTTCGATTTGTGTTGAACACGCATTGGCACGGCGATCATGTGGGCGGAAACGAGAACATGGGCAAAGCGGGGGCGATGATCTTGGCCCACGAAAACGTGCGGAAACGCATGAACCCCGCGGAGTTCCGCGACGTCATGGAAAGCTCCCAACAGGCGCCGCCGGACGCCCTCCCCGTCGTCACCTTTACGGATGGGGTGACGTTCTACTGGAACGACGAAAAGATTCGTGCGTTCCACGTTCCTCATGCGCATACCGACGGCGATGCCATTATTCAGTACACCAACGCCAACGCCATCCACATGGGAGACACGTTCTTCAATTGGATGTACCCGTTCATCGATGTAGGCAGTGGTGGTCATATCGACGGGATGATCCACGCCGCGAGCGCCGGCTTGGCCCTCTCCAATTCAGGCACGAAGATCATCCCGGGCCATGGAGAGCTGGCAACGCCCGACGATCTCAGGGAATATCGCGACATGCTGATTACGGTGCGCGACCGGGTTCAAACGATGTTGAACGACGGGATGAGCGTCGAGGAGATAGTCGGGGCAAAGCCGACGAGCGACTTCGACGCCCGTTGGTACCCGGAGAACTGGTTTATTGCCGGAGACCGGATGGTGCGGCAGACGGCGGAGAGTTTACTGAATATCGAATCTTGAATCTTGAATATTGAATACTGAATAAGGAAAAACGAACAGGAGTTGACACATGCAGCACAGTTTTTGTTCGACACTGACATTGACAGTCGCAGGCTTCGTGATCGCCGTGGCACCCCTAACCGCCCAACGTGATTTTTCCAACGTGCAGGTCGAGGCCACCCATGTCGCCGGCGGTGTGTACATGCTGACCGGTTCGGGCGGCAACATTGGCTTGTCGGTGGGTGATGACGGACCGTTCATTGTTGATGATCAGTTTGCTGGGCTCACGGATAAGATCCTCGCGGCGATCGCCACGGTCACCGAGGGATCGGTGCGGTTCGTGTTGAATACCCATTGGCACGGCGATCATACCGGCGGCAACGAGAACCTTGGGAAGGCGGGCGCCATGATCGTGGCGCACGAGAACGTGCGCAAGCGGTTGAACCCCGCCGAGTTCCAGGAAGAGATGGAGCGATCGCAGCAGGCTCCACCCGATGCTCTGCCCGTCGTCACGTTCACCGATGTCGTGTCGTTCTATTGGAATGGCGAGAAGATCAAGGCGTTTCACGTAGAACATGCTCATACCGATGGCGACGCCATCATTCACTTCGCCAACGCGAACGTGTTCCACATGGGCGACACGTTCTTCAACGGAAGCTTTCCGTTTATCGACGTGGCCAGTGGAGGAAACATCAACGGTTTGATTCACGCGGCTGACCAGGTGCTTGGCATGACCAATTCGGACACCCAGATCATTCCCGGGCACGGTCCCTTGGGGAAACCCGCGGATCTGCGAAACTACCGTGACATGCTCATCACGTTGCGGGATCGCATCCGCACGATGGTGAACGACGGCATGAGCATAGACCAAATTGTCGCCGCCGATCCCACGAGTAACCTACCGGGCACCTGGAGGGGGAACGCGGAACGCACTATACGCGCCGCTGCGCAAAATTTGGGCGCGCGGTAGCGACGAGCTGGGGCGGGATGGCGGTTGTGCATCATGCCGGCCGCCACGGTTACTGGTAACCGGTCACCGGTCACCCTTGCCCGGCTCAACGGCCGCCACCAGATTCCCGCTATGAAAACTTTCACTTTGACCCTGACCTTGCTGGTCACGGTCACGACGGCGGCGCTGGGCCAGCGCAACGAATCACACCTCGAGCGCGCCCGCCGGATTCTCGCTGGGACACCACTGATCGACGGACACAACGATCTGCCGTGGGCGATACGCGGTTACGCGCCGGCGCCACGCAGCGTCGGGGAGTATGATATCGCGGGGCGGGCTTCCGGACATACGGATCTCGATCGGTTACAACAGGGTATGGTCGGCGCCCAATTCTGGTCGGTATACATCCCGGCAGGCTACGCAGACTCAGGATTTGCACGTGTACAGCTCGAGCAGATCGACATCGCCCGCCAGTTCATCGACAAGTACAGCGGTTACTTCGAGCTGGCCAAGGGCGCTTCGGACATCGAGCGCATTTTTGGGAGCGGCAGGATCGCGTCCATGTTGGGTGTGGAAGGTGGACATGCGATCGAGAATTCTCTTGGCGTGCTGCGCACGTACTACGACTTGGGGGCGAGATACATGACCCTCACGCACGGTCGCAACATTGATTGGGCGGATTCGGCCACCGACGAGGAGCGTCACGGCGGTCTGACACCTTTCGGCGAAGAGGTGGTTCGAGAGATGAATCGGATGGGTATGTTGGTCGATCTCTCGCACGTGTCGCCCGGCTCGATGAGCGACGCACTCAACGTGGCGGAGGCGCCGGTGATCTTTTCCCACTCGTCGGCAAAGGCCCTCGTGGACCATCCGCGCAATGTGCCCGATTCGATTCTCCAGAGGCTGCCGTCAAACGGCGGCGTGATCATGGTGACCTTCGTTCGCTCGTTTGTCTCGAGTGACGAAGCGACGGCGTCGCTTTCCGATGTCGCTGACCACATCGAACACGTGCGCCGGGTGGCGGGCATCGACCACGTTGGTATCGGGAGCGACTTCGATGGAAGTGAGGCCGGTCCTCATGGTTTGGAGGATGTATCCACCTTTCCGGCACTCTTTGCTGAACTGTCGCGGCGTGGCTGGAGCGACGACGACTTGGCGAAACTCGCCGGCGA
>JAPULP010000141.1 GCA_027294815.1 Gemmatimonadota bacterium
GCAAACCCCTCCGGTGGAGCGAAACTGCGCTTCTCGGTCAACAAATTCTGAATGTCTTTCGCCGGCATCGCGCGCCTCTTCGAAGTCAGGTTCCGGGAGACAGCTGAACGGCGAGAATCGGGTCTTTCGTCGAGGATGTCAAGGAAAGTCGGACCGGACTACATTCCAGCCGAGCGGTATGAGGCCCGAGCCTCGAGATCGCTGCTAGACCAGGAGCACAACCATCGTGCAGCACAGAGATAGCGACGCGATAGCGCAGTGGCTCTAGAAGGGAGCCGATTTCAGGAGGAATCTTTAAATAGTGCCGGCGGGATTCCAGATGGAGTTGCCGGGGGACAAGAGCCTGACACACCGTGCCCTCGTGCTGGCCGCGCTGGCCGGCGGCGAGAGCACTATCGAGCATCCCCTCACATCGTTGGACGCACGCTCCATGGCGGGTTGCCTGAGACGACTCGGGATTTCCATTTCGCCGTTGCGAGGCGGGAGCGTGCGTGTGGTTGGAAAAGGGTTGAGAGGTCTCGCGCAGCCCAACGGGAGTTTGAACTGCGGCAATTCGGGAACCGCCGCCCGGTTTCTGCTCGGCGTGCTGGCGTCATGTCCCTTCCCGGCTCGGTTGATCGGTGATGCATCGCTCCGGCGGCGACCGATGAGGCGAGTGACCCGACCATTGCAGCAGATGGGAGCCTCCGTCACGGAGTTCGCGGGGGACGGACTCCCGCTGGAAATTCGGGGCGGTCCGCTGCAGCCTATCGACTACGTTTCCGACACCGCCAGTGCCCAAGTGAAGAGCGCCATTCTCTTCGCCGGCCTCGTCGGAGGTGTCGCGGTTTCCGTGACGGAGCCGGTAAGATCCCGAGATCATACGGAAAGGATGCTCCGGGCCCTCGGGGCCGCAGTGGAGGTTCGAGAGAACACGGTTCGCCTGTCACCGGTGGATTCCATTGCACCGTTCACGGCAACCATACCGGGGGATCCGTCGTCGGCGGCGTTCTTGATCGCCGCCGCATTGCTAGTGGGCAGACGGGAGATGACATTGCGCGAGATAGCGATCAATCCGACACGGATTGGGTTCATTCGAGTGTTACGCCGCATGGGTGCCGACATCGAAGTTCGAGAGGTCTCGGAGTTCTTGGGAGAGCCTGTCGGAGATGTGATCGTTAAAGGATCAGCTCTATCGAGTACGGAGGTACATGCTGACGAAGTGCCTTCCCTCATCGACGAGATTCCTGTGTTGGCGGTAGTGGCGAGCGCCGCCTCGGGGACGACCACGTTCCACGGCGTCTCGGAACTCAGAGTAAAGGAGAGTGATCGATTGACTCTGTTGGCTACCAACCTCGATTCCGTGGGGGCGGATTGCCGTGTGGCCGGTGACGTGCTGTACGTGGAGGGTCAGTCGCGGCCTCCGCGGGGAGCAGTCCAAACGGGGCTCGACCACCGAATGGCGATGGCCTTCGCTGTCATGAGCCGGATGCCCGGCGCCTCTCTGCGTCTGTCCGAACGCGAGTCTCCCGGGATCAGTTACCCCGGTTTCTTTCGCGATCTCGAGCTGGTGGTATCGGGCCCCCATGGCTAGTCGCGTCATAGCGATTGACGGACCGGCGGGTTCGGGAAAGAGCACGACCGCCAAGGCCGTCGCACGGGAGCTAGACCTGGCGCACATCGACAGCGGCGCCCTGTATCGGGCGGTGACGCTGGCCGCTTTGGATGCGGGTGTACCGATTCTGGAGGATGGGGACCTGGTGGTTGAGACTGCGAAGGGCAAGGGGGTGGAGCTTCGCGATGTGGGCAGCAGCTTCCGTCCAATCATCGCCGGTGCAGATGTCTCGAAGGAAATCCGGTCTGCACGCGTTACCGAGTGCGTATCGCAGGTATCGGCGCTGCGCGAGGTTCGGACGTGGGTGACGGCGGCGTTGCAGGAGGCAGTGGCCCAACACCCTCGGGGCGCGGTTGCGGACGGTCGGGACATCGGCACCGTTGTCTTCCCGGATGCCGTGCTCAAGATCTACCTGACGGCGGCGGTCGCGGAGCGAGCCCGACGGCGTGCCCTCCAGCAGGGGATGGACGGAGCGACCCCTGATATCCAGCAGCTTTCCCGCGACCTTCAACGCAGGGACGAGTTCGATTCCAACCGGGCAGTTTCTCCCCTGCGGCCGGCCGCGGATGCCATTCACATTGATACGACGGATCTGGCGTTCGAGGAACAGGTGGCTGCCGTGGTCGAGCGAGCCGGGGACTACTTCGATTAGCTTGACCCACGTCCCTCCTGGGTCTAGCTTAACAGGCTTAATACTAAGCCATTTTTTGATCCTCTAACCCGAAGGCTCATGGTAGAAGTACCTGAAGATTCCGAACCCTCAACCGTCGCGCCCCCCACGCAGTCGACAATTCGTGTCCGCCCCGATCTCCGTGACGATGAATATTCCGACGAGCAATATGCCGAAATGCTGGCGATGTACGAGGGCACCATGCAGAGCATTGCCGAAGGCGAGATCGTTTGCTCCAAGGTGCTGCGCGTAACAGACACACATGTGATTCTCGATGTTGGCTTCAAGTCGGAAGGGGCGGTGTCGATTGACGAATTCAAGAACGCC
>JAPULP010000142.1 GCA_027294815.1 Gemmatimonadota bacterium
CAACTGCTCCCCGGCACGGTGGCCAAAAACGACTTCACCACCGGCTTCAACGTTCGGGGAGGGGAGGCCGACCAGAACCTCATCACCCTCGACGGGGTGACGGTGTTCAACCCCTCCCACCTCGGCGGGCTCTTCAGCACCTTCGACGCGTTCGCCATCCAGCAAGTGGACTTCATCACGGGCGCGTTTCCAGCCGGATATGGGGGTCGTCTGAGCAGCATACTCGACATCCAACTGCGAGACGGCAACTCCGAGCGCACGGCGGTTAGGGGCCAACTCTCGTTGTTGTCGGCCAAGGTGCTTGTCGACGGGCCGATTGGCGACCGAGTCACGTATATGCTCGGAGGGCGCCGCACGTACGCCGATGCCATCGTCGGTGCCGTCAGTGACGAAACGCTGCCGTACTATTTCGGCGACCTGTTGGGCAAGGTGGCGACTCGGGTGGGCGGCGGACAACTGACCGTTACGGGGTACTTGGGCCGGGACGTATTGGATTGGCCGTGGGTGGACGCCGAGGATGGGCGCGACGCCGTCGACATCGAGTTCAACTGGGGCAACCGGCTGTTGGGCGTACGCTTCGAGAAACCGTTTGGGGATCACGTGCTCGAGGTCCACGCCAGTGGCACGGGGTTCTCGACCGGTTTGGGCCTCGAACCCGATGTCGTGCGAGTGGAGAACACGGTAGGTATGTGGGCCGGTGGGTGGTCACTCGCGCTGTCGACCGGCGTGTCAAACAGCTTGCGCATCGGGGCGGGGGTCGAGGATTACAAGATGACGTACGACATCCGCAGCACCGCCCTTGGCGCAAATTTCTTTTCGGCCACATACCAGCCGCGTATCTGGTCGGCCTTCGTCGACGATCAGTGGCATCCGGTCGGGTGGTTGATGATCCGCCCCGGGATCCGCCTGGAGTCCATTGAGGGTCCTGGCTTCACGGCGTTCGCGCCTCGGGTTGGCGTGAAGGCGTTCCTCGACAGCGATTTCGCCCTGACCGGATCGGCGGGACGCTATTACCAGGCGATTCACTCGCTACGGGATCAAGAGATTCCCTTCGCAGTGTTCGATTTCTGGATTGGCGCCGACAGCGTGACGCCCGTGGCGCGCTCGGACCATCTCGTATTCGGCTTTGAAAAATGGTTCCGATCCGACTACTCGATATCGCTCGAAGGGTACCGCAAGACGTTCCACAATCTCGTGAGCCGCAACCGGGAAGAAGATTTCAAGGTGCACGGCGACGAGTTCATCCCCACCGATGGTGACGCGTGGGGACTCGATTTGTTGGCGCGCAAGTACCGGGGGAAGGTCCGCGGATGGGTGGCGTATAGTTTCGTCGACACGGAGCGACGCACCGACGTTGAGGTGTTTGCGCCTGCGCACGATCGGCGCCACACGCTCAATGTGGTCTTGCAAACCGCCGGTCCGTTGGGTAGCGACATGGGTGTGCGGTGGGGGTTCGGGTCGCCGTTGCCATACACGGGCTTCATCGGCGAGTGGCGGCATCGCCAATACAGCGCGGTTGAACACGCGTTCGAGGACTACGAGGAAGAACCGCTCGCCGCCGCAACACGCAACGGCGAGCGCTATCCGAGTTACAATCGCTTGGACCTGAGCTTCCGGTGGAGCGTGAACAAGTGGGGCGGCGTGCTGCATCCGTATTTCCAGATCGTCAACGCGTACAATCGCGGCAACACCTTCCTTTTTCTGTTCGACTATGAGGACAGACCCGCCACCCGCACCGCAATCTCACAGTTTCCCATCCTGCCGAGTTTCGGCGTGGAGTTCGAGTTTTGATGAAGCAGGGGCAGGGGCAGGGGCAGGGGCATCGGATCGGCATGATCCTGCTCGCTTCCGCCGGGTTGGGGGCTTGCGAGCTGTCGGAGGTGGCTCTTCCGTCGAGCGATCCGATAGTGATCGTGCAAGCCATCATGCGGCCGGATCTGAACCAACAATGGGTGGTGGTCGAGAAGTCGCTGACGGGGGCCGAGGAGAGGCAGTCGACTCCGGGCGACATTCCGCCTAGCCCGCCACAACTACCCATCACCGGCGCGACGGTCACGGTGGAGAATCTCAGCTTCCCGGCCGATCCGTGCGGCAGTCCCGTCCTCTTCACTCCGAGGAGTAGCTTAGGATCGGCCAGAGACGGCGTGTACTGGTCGCCCCGCAACTGCCCCGCCATGCGGCCGGGCGACACGCTGCGGTTGCGGGTGGAGACGCCGGACGGTGAGGTCGTAACAGGGGAAACGATCGTAGCCGCGGTCGACGGCATGTTTCTGAAACTCAACGAGGATTCTATCCCGCTGCCCGCGACCCAAATCGGCTTCAACCGCGATACCGATACGTTGATAGCGACGGTGGTGGCTGTCTCGGGGCGCGCGACGCAGGTCGACGTGCGGTGGCACAATCGCTTGAACCAGACACGGCGCGTCACGTCGGTGTTTGTCGACACCACCTCACTGACTCTGCCCGGCGACTTGCAGGATTTTTTCCGTGGCGGGACAGGCGATCCCATATTCCGCGGCGGTCGCCTCTATACGCTGGCCGTCGCATTTGGCGACGGGAATTACTTCGACTTCATCCGCTCTTCCAATGGGGAGGTCTCGGGGACGGGATTCATCAACCACCTCACGGGCGGCGTGGGAGTGTTCGCAAGTCTGGTGGCGATGACGACCGACGTGCGAGTGGTGGCCGAGGCGGACGACCCCCGGGAGGGGATGTTCAACGTGACCGGAGTCATAAGACGTGACACGGTGAGCCTTTCGTGGGAGTCGTATCTGGTGGATTCGGTAGGGGATTCGATCGAATTTTCGGCCTTCATCAGTGGTCGATGGATAACTGCGGGGAC
>JAPULP010000143.1 GCA_027294815.1 Gemmatimonadota bacterium
CACGTAGTTTGACGGAACTACTGTCTCCAGCAACTCGCGCAACTTCTCGTCGAGATCGGTAAAGCTCCCCGACAGCTCGGAGTGGTTGTAGCCCGGGAGGTCACGTGGATGGATCGTCGTGGAAAAGGTGGTAAGCGCTCCTACTAGACCCAGCATCGCGGAATAGAGTTCCGCCGGGTGCCCTCGTTTCGTCTCGGAGAGATGACGGATTTGAGGCAAATAAGTGTTGACTGTGTACAGCAGCCAAAAGTTGGCGACGTCCGAAATACCGAAGTCCGCCAAGCTCTGATTCTTCTGCCGCCTCAAGCCCGCCAGCGCCGTGCTCTTGGCCGAGAGAATCTCGACTAGGCGGCGCGCGATGGCCATCACGTATTCACTGGCTCCGAGGTCAATGAGCGGTGGCACGAAGTGGGGGTCGAGCTGATGGCTCCCGGCTGTCCGGGTGATTCGGGCCACCCTAAGAGCGGAGCTGCCCTCGAGAGATTCCCCCTCCGTCAGTATGCGAAAGTTCCGACGCGCTACCTGAATCGGCTTTTCCGCCAACCCGGTGTTCTCGTCTCTCCGCATCAAGACCTCAGCGACGTATCGGGTGTTGCCGTCCCGCTGAGCCGAGGACACGTTGTACCCGCCGTACCGATACTCCGGGATCGTCAGGTAGACGTCCAGCGTTTCCTGGTCCGGTTCCCACACGCCTTCCAACGGTTTTGGCGGCGGAGCGTCATCCGAGCGCGGCATGTCGAAAAGGAGCCCGTCGGGCAGGATCCCCGTAGCTCGAGAAATGGCGAACGACCCGCCAGCCAGCGCCTCCCGATCGATCTCGAGTTGAGAGAAACCCCACGGACAAAACGTCAGCGTAGACATCTGGAACTCGATGAGATCTTCGAGGAAGCGATCCTGCGTCTGCAGGTGCTGCGGCGTGAGCAGGACGCCTTTGGTCCATAGGACCGGTTGCATTTGTCTCATCGATGCCTAACCTAGCACAGGTGGTGGGTAAGTCCAGAAGAACCCTGACCCCCCGAGGCCGACCATGTCCAGCAAACAATCTCAGCACCAGGTACACCTCACGACCAGCGTTGACCAGGATACGTCCTCGCCGGAGGCAATCCACGACGGCCCGTTTTGCATAGGCCTCATTGGCGATTTCACGGCCGGCGGAAGCGCGCAAGCCGGTCGGGGGCTATCCAGCCGGCGTCCCGTGTTGATCGATCGCGACAACGTCGACCAGGTCTTGTCCCGTTTTGCACCGAAGCTCGAGCTGTCACTGGGGGAGACATCCATCCCGATCCACATCACCGAAATGGACGATTTTCATCCAGACCGGCTCTACGAAAAGTTGCCGGTCTTTCGAGCAATGCAGGAAACGAGACAGCGTCTTGCCGATCCCAACAAGTTCGCCGATCTAGTCGGCGCCCGCGCCGAACCGGGCGAGAGTTCAGGGGGCTCATCTAGCGAGGTCGATGCCGGCTCAGGCTTTCTCGATCGGATCATTGAGAAAACGGCCGACCCATCAAAGGACGTGGTGAGCACCGACCTCAGGCAGGTAATGAAGCGCGTCGTGGCACCCCATCTCGTGTCCGAAGTCCAGCCGAAACAGGCGGAATTGCTGGCGCAGGTGGCCGACGCCACTACATCGCTCATGCGGTGGGTACTCCACGATCGACGCTTCCAGGCCCTGGAAGCGTTGTGGCGTGGGGTCTTCTTTCTGACCCGCCGCATCGAGACCAGTAAGGACCTGCGGCTGTACCTGATCGACGCATCGAAGGACGAATTACACGCCGATCTCGACGGGGAGCGGCAGCTCTCAGACACGGAATCCTACAAATTCCTCGTCGAGTCGACGGTCGGGACGCCCGGTGCGGACCGGTGGGCGGTTTTGGTGGGGGTCTACTCGTTTGGCGCGGACCCTGGAGACACGGCGTTGCTGGGGGGCCTGGGCGCATTGGCGCGGCGTGCCGGGGCCCCGTGGATCTCCGGAGGCGATCCGGCCCTCGTCGGGTGCCCGTCGATCGACCAACTTCCCGACCCCGGCGCGTGGGCACCGGAGCCGGCACCAGGGTGGGAGGGACTTCGTCGATCGGCGGACGCGCCCTGGATCGGGATCTCTCTGCCTAGATTCCTGCTTCGTCTTCCATACGGCCGGCAGACGGATTCCTGCGAAGCACTGGCGTTCGAGGAATTTGAGGGTACGCCTGAGCACGAAGACTATCTGTGGGGGAACCCGGCGTTGTGCTGCACGCTGCTCTTGGCCGAGTCGTTTGGCGCGGCCGGCAGGCCGTTGCGTGTAGGCGCGCATCGTGACATCGGCGGGTTGCCTCTTCATTTATTCAAGGAAGGGGGCGAAACCTTGTCGAAACCCTGTGCCGAGGTGCTGGTCACGGATCGCGTCGCCGAACGTTTGCTGGACTCGGGACCAATGCCGCTGGTGTCGTTTAAGGACTCTGACCGGATCATGCTGGCCCGGTTTCAATCGATATCGGGCACCCCGCGGCCGCTCGCCGGCTTCTGATGGGCAGGCGGGAACGCGGCTGCCCTGGCGGCGAGGCGGCGCGATGGATTCTTACCGCTTGACACCCACGGGACGGCGGGATAATTCAACATTGGGAAGATGTCCTGGGTTGAACCGGGCGGCCGGCACATGCCGTGGATAACGGCCGGCCCCCACGCCAGGTCAACCAATCCGACGAAGGGGACCGCGAATGCGGCCAGCACGGGGAAAAGCCAACTGAGGGAGCACTAACATGGCGAAAGAAAGCGTACAGCAGAAAATCGGGCGCGTGCGACCTCCACGCGTCAACATCACATACGAGGTGGAGACGGGTGGCGCCATCGAATTGAAGGAGTTGCCATTCGTGATGGGAATCCTTGGCGACTTCAGCGGTCAGCCCACCGAGCCCCTCGCGAAGCTCAAGGATCGAAAGTTTGTCGAGGTCACACCGGACAACTTCGATGACGTGTTAGCCAGCATGAAGCCGCATCTCTCGTTCGCGGTGGAGAACAAGCTGAGCGAAGACGGTGGCAAAATTGCCGTCGAGATCGATTTCGAGGGTTTGGACGACTTCTCTCCCGATCAGGTGGCCCAACAAGTCGAACCAATAAAGAAACTATTGGAATTGCGAACGCAGTTGGGGGACTTACGCGGAAAGCTCCAGGGCAACGACAAGCTCGATGAGATCCTCCAGGCGACTCTCGGCGACGA
>JAPULP010000144.1 GCA_027294815.1 Gemmatimonadota bacterium
AAGTACCGGGCGCGGTGATTAGACTCGATTCCCGTCCGCGGAACACCTAGCGGACCGATCCCGAGTAGCTCAGTTGGTAGAGCAGACGGCTGTTAACCGTCGGGTCGGGGGTTCGAGTCCCTCCTCGGGAGTTCTCCAATAGCCATCCCAGGGCCGTTGAGCAAAGCGCTCTGCGGCCCTTTTTCATTCCCGCAATAGAACGTTCCGGGCCGGCGTTGGTTTGGCAACGGGTTCCGGGATTCAGCCGACAGATTGGAGCGGGCCACAGAGGGCACAGAGAGAGTTGGAGGGCACAGAGGACGCTGAATGGGCGATCGGCTAACTGGGGCAATCATTGGAGCAGCAATAGAGCTCCATCGGGAACTGGGGCCGGGATTGCTGGAATCCATCTACGAGGCTGCTTTTTGTCGTGAGCTAGGGGTCCGCAATCTGCAGTACCGCCGGCAGGTGCCTGTCAACATTTCATACAAGGGAGAGGTCATCAAAGGTCAGCGAATCGATATGATCGTGCAGGAAAAAGTAGTGGTCGAAGTAAAATCTCTTCGGAACTTGCCCGCCGTTGCCGTCGCTCAAGTATTGTCGTACCTGAAAGCATCAAAGCTCAACAAAGGACTGATCATAAACTTCGGTACCCTACGGCTGATCGACGGCGTCAAACGGATCTCTCTGTGACCTCGATCTTTCTCTGTGCCCTCTGTGGCAAAAACAAAACGCCCGGCGATAAACCGGGCGCTTGTCATGTGCACCAACTACTCGGTCCCTAGGACCCGATCTTGATCTGCCGCGGCTTTGCCGTGGCGGACTTGGGCAGGGTGACCGTCAGGATCCCGTCCGAGAACTCGGCAGAGACATTGTCGGCATCGACCCCACGGGGCAGGCTGAAGCTCCGCTGGAACCGTCCATACCGCCTCTCGAGAGCATAGCGACCCGAATCGCCCACTCCTTCCTCGCGCTCTTCCTTCTTCTCACCACACAGGGAAAGAACCCCGTTCTCAATGGTGATGTCGACGGTGTCCTTCGCGAGACCCGGCAATTCCGCGGTCACGACGAAGTCGTCGTCGCTTTCCCGGACATCGACCGCCGGCGACCAGGCCGTCAGCGTCGGAGCGCCCACGGTGGTGCTGAACAAGCGGTCAAACTCCAGCCCGACATCGAAAACGTCCCATCCGACTCGAGCCGCCGGGCTCAACCTGTTGCGCTTCAATACAGGAAACATCCTTACCTCCAAAGGTTTCTTATGGCTTCACCGGCGGCGGATTCGCCACCGCACTCGATCACTCATAGATGCAACGGTGATGCCAAGAAAAGATGTCGAAATGACAGAGGAAGTGACCCGCTAGCAGCCTTTGCAAGCCAATTTGGCAGCGATCGGAACGCCTTGTGCCCGCCTGGCTCCGATTACACCAATTCTTCGACGGACTCTCGAATGTCCTTCAGGCATTGCTCCATGCGATCCCGATGCGTGCGGAACGACAGGACGCGGATGCGAAGGGTGTAGCCGCAGGCGAGCGACGTTGAGGTGAGGTAGACGTTCCGCCGCGCATTGATCGCCTCGAGTAGGCGACGGTTGAGGTCATCGACCTCGTCTTCCGATCGGCCGGGGGGAACGAGGCGGAACGCCACAACCGAGAGTGGCGGCTCGGCGACGATCTCCATGTTGGGGATGGTTCTCAGCTCGTCGGCGGCCCATGCGGTGAGATCGAGCTTCTCATCCAGGCTCTCTCTGAACGCGTCGATTCCATACAGCTTGATCGGCAGCCAGGCGCGTAGCCCCCGGAAGTCCCGAGACAGCTCCGGTGACAGTTCGCAGAAGTCGATCAACTTGGGATCGTCCTGCATCGGGGGCATGTAATCGGCAGACGTGGCGTGCGCCCGTTTGAGGGCACCGGCATCACGCACTAACAACGACCCGATCCCATACGGGAGGAACAACCCTTTGTGGGGATCGAGCACGACCGAGTGCGCGCGATCGAGACCCTGTAGCGCCGCGCGGCCGCGGGAAGTGAGAACGAAGAAGCCGCCATAGGCGGCGTCGATGTGCAACCAGAGTCCCTCACGGTCTGCGATGTCCGCTACGCCATTCAGGTCGTCTATCGCGCCGGTGTTCGTAGTGCCCGCACTGGCGACGACCATGAACGGTTGGAAGCCCGCGCCGCGGTCTTCCTCGATGCGCTGCTGCAAGGCGTCCAAACGGATCTCGCATTGCTCGGTGGGGATCTCCCGCACGTTTTCGGCGGGAAAGCCCGCCAACACGGCCGCCTTGCGCACCGAGTGATGCGTTTGATCGGAGGTGTAGATGGTCCCCGTGAGAAAGTTGTCCGGAAGGCGTTCTCGTCGCGCGGTCACCATGGCCGTGAAGTTTGCGAGCGATCCACCGCTCGTGAGAATGCCACCGGCATCGGCGGGGTATCCGACAATCTCGCAAAACCATCGCACCACGTTGACCTCGAGCTGTACCAACCCGGGCGCCGCGACCCACACGCCCACGTATCGATTCACGGCGTTAGCGATGTAATCGGCGACCGCCGAGGAGAACACTCCACCCCCCGGGATGTACGCCAGATACCCGGGGCCGGCAGTATTGTATGAAACCGGAATCGCCTGGTCGAACAGCAAATCCAACAACTCGGCGAACGCGGTTCCCGTTTCAGGGAGAGCCTCGGAAAGCCCGTTCGCGACGGTTTGGCCGTCTTCCGAATATGTTGCCGGCTGTTCCGGAAGCGACGCGATGTGATCGATAATCCGTTGCGTGGCCTGATCGGCCATCGCTCGCATTTCTTCTGCCGACGGTTCCAGCGGGTACACGGAATCGGTCATTTTTTCGTCCTGCGCTTTTGTCTGGGAGCGTCGGCAAAGATAGCCACTTCGAAACCACGTAGCCCGACCCGACGTGTGCTCCGTGTCCTCTGTGGCAAAAAAACGCACGAGCCTACATCATTCAGGATACCGTCATCTAATTCGGAGACCGAGTCGCATGCGTCGCATTCTCAGCATTATCATCGTTTCCATCGGATGGAGTTCGACACCCCTATGCGCTCAGGTCAAGTCCGAGCGACCGTTTGGGACCCTGCAAGAGCAAGCGGCGGTGCGCCAGGCGTGGTTGCGCGAGCGCCTGGACACCAACCTGCCACAGGTTATGCGCGACCACGGCGTGGACATGTGGATCATCCCGATGCGGGAGTACAACGAAGACCCGGTGTTTCGTGCGCTCGTTTCCCCCACGACGTTGGCGGCCCGCCGCCGCACCATTTACGTCTTCTTCGATCGTGGCGCCGAGGGCGTCGAGCGGTTGGCACTCGGTGGATCGTCGCAAGGCGGCCTGTACGAAGCCGTGCGCGACACCGAGGCGGCACCCGACGGGCGGCCACGCGAGCTGTGGGGCAGCGCGCAATGGGATTTGTTGGCGCGCGTGGTGCGCGAGAGGAATCCCCGACGCATCGCGGTCAACATCGCACACGAGCACAACTTTGCCGACGGACTGAGCGCCGGTGAGTGGCAACAGATGCAAAAGGCGCTTGGGGATGACATCGTTTCACGGATCGTCCACGAACCCAGGCTCGCGATCGACTACTTGGCGTTACGCGTCCCCAGCATGACACAAGTGTACCGCCGCATGCAACTCGTTGTGCACGACATCATCACCACGGCATTTTCCAATCAAGTCATTACTCCCGGAGTCACCACAACCGACGACGTGGCTTGGTGGATGCGACAACGAGTGAACGACTTGGGATTGGGAAGCTGGTTTCAACCTTCGGTCAACCTCCAACGCCGTGACGGCGAACCGATCACTCAAACCATTCAACGCGGCGACGTCCTGCACTGTGACTTCGGCATCGTGGCACTCGGCCTCGCAACAGACACGCAACACATGGCCTACGTATTGCGGGAGGGGGAAACGGATGCACCGCAAGGCCTGCGCCGTGCTTTGACCAACACGAACCGGTTACAAGACATTTTGCTCGACGAAATGCGTGTGGGGCGTTCGGGGAACGAGGTATTGACCGCCGTGTTGACCAAGATGCGCTCTGAAGGATTGAACGGAACAATGTACACCCACCCGATCGGTGACCACGGCCACGGCGCCGGACCATTGATCGGACTGTGGGATCGGCAGGACGATGTTCCCGGCCGGGGAGACGTGCCCGTGCTGGCGAACATGTGGTTTTCGACCGAGATGCAGGTTACGACACCCGTGCCCGAGTGGGGCAACCAAACGGTACGGATGATGCAGGAAGAAGAGGCCGAGGTGACGGCGGAGGGCGAGGTCCGTTGGGTTCTGCGGCGGCAGACGGAGTTGCATTTGATACGGTGATCTAGGTTTTGGGTGTTAGGTTCTAATGCCCTAACACCTAACACCCAACACCTGTGAAGACCCTGCACGACCTTCCCACTCCGGCTCTAATCCTCGATCTCGACCGTCTCGAGCGAAATCTCGAGTGGATGGCGAACCGCGCCACTGAGCTGGGCGTGTCGCTTCGGCCGCACATCAAGACGCACAAGTGCGTCGAGATCGCGCAGCGGCAACGGGCTCTCGGGGCCACCGGCATAACGGTTTCCACTCTCTACGAGGCCCGCGTGTTTGCCGACCACGGGTTTGATGACATTACCTGGGCGTTCCCTGTCATTCTAAGCCGTGTTCCCGATGTCGTGGAACTGGCGGAGCGCGTTCAGCTGGGCGTCGTCGTCGATACGCCGGAAGCCGTCGCGGCACTCAACGCCACCGGCCAACCGCTGCACGTGTTTCTGAAGGTGGACTGCGGTTACCATCGCGCCGGAGTCGATCCGCTGAGCGATCAGGCGGTGCAGCTGGCCAGAGCAATAGCGGAGTCGCCGTCGCTGCGCTTCGAGGGCATCTTGTCGCATTCCGGTCACGCATACGACACAAAGAATACGCTCCAGACAGCGGACATCGCCGAGCAGGAGCGTGCGGTAATGGTCCGCTTCAGCGAGCAACTGCAAAGCAAGGGTATCGAAACGCCGACCGTGAGCGTAGGGTCGACCCCGTCGGCACGCGCCGTACGCGACCTGCACGGTGTCACGGAGATGCGTCCCGGCAACTATGCCTTGTTCGACTACATGCAGGTGACGTTGGGGTCGTGTACGGCGGCAGAGTGCGCCGTGACGGTTCTGTCGAGCGTCGTTTCCTCGCAACCGAATGGCCACCATGCCATCCTCGACGCCGGGGCGCTCTCGCTCTCGAAGGATCCAGGGCCGGGCTCACCACACCCGCGGACCATGGGTGAGATCTACCAGGACTACGACGCTGGAGTGCTCGAACCGGACATGAGGATCATCGCCGTGAGTCAGGAGCACGGTCGACTGAACCAAACCTTGGCTGTGGGCAAACGGGTGCGCATACTGCCCAATCATTCCTGCCTCACCGTGGCCGAGTTCGACGAGTGTTACGTCGTGCGAGGAACGGACGTCGTGGACCGGTGGAAGATTTGGCGGGGGAGGGATTGACCACCCCTCCACCCCCAACCCCAGAGAGGAGTTTGGGAGGGGGGAGGCCAGCCCACCCCTCCACCCCGGGGGGACTCCCGAGAGCAGGCGTTTCATTAATCGTCCCAGCGAGTAAAGTCCTCCTACAGAACGAGATCACCCTCCGAGGGTATGACTGAACGACATCCCCTCGGAGGTAACTATGAACACAAGAT
>JAPULP010000145.1 GCA_027294815.1 Gemmatimonadota bacterium
TCCGCCGCTACGGCGACAGGTGGAAGACAGCCGTCAATGCGAGCGCGGCCGCCCGTCACCTCAAAGAGAAGGGCATGGCGAAGGACGTGGCCGCGTCAACCGAAGTCGACGTATTCGATATCGTTCCGCGCTATGCGGAGAAACAAGTAAAGGTCTAAGACGCCTAATCGGCGGCGTGAGTTGACTGGGATTCTCTCCCTGGCGGCGGGAGTCTTTCTCGGACTGTCTCTCCTTCCCACACCTTTGACGGGTTGGATCGGCAGGTTCATCGGTTCCCTGTTGTGGAAATCGCTGGGCGTGGGTTCCGTTCTCCTTCCGCTTCTTCTCTTGGTGCTTGGCTTCGCCCGGTTTGGTTGGCTGCGTCGGCTGGACCAACGCCGCACCGCCGTCCTCATGGGTGGGCTCGTGATTCTGGCGCCGTTCTCCATCGCGATCGCCATCGGCCTCGAAAACGTTCGCGATCATCCGCCCAACTACGACGACTGGTCCACCGGGTTGAAAACCGTAGGGTTCGTGTCGGTGTTTCTTGCCGTCACTGCGGCCAACGTCATCGGAACCGCCGGTACCGTGATTCTCGCAGTGGTGGGATTGTCGGCCCTCACCATCTCGACGGTCGGATGGTACCCGCTCGAACGTCTGAGGCGTTGGGAGTCGGCCGCTGTTCGAGACAAGCGCGTCTACCAAACCTCGTTTTCGGACGCCGCCCGCGCCGAGCCCGAACCAACGGCACGGCTGAAGGCGCCGCTCCTCGCCAAGAAAAAGAAGCGGCCGAAGTCCCCGCCGATGGCTGCCCAAGCCGGCGACGAACAAGCGTTCATCAGTGAAGCGGCCATCGAGCCGTTTCCGTATGAACTGTTGGACGAACCCGAAGCGATTTCCGCCGTCGAAGACCAAACCGAACTGGACCGGCTCGGTCGCGTGCTCATCGACACGCTGAAGACGTTCAAGGTGGACGCAACGCTCGGCCGGCATCGTTCGACCGGACCCGTCGTCACGCAGTTCGAGGTGTCGCCGGCCGCCGGGGTGAAAGTCGGGCGCATCGCCGCGCTCGCGGACGATCTGGCTTTGAAGATGGAAGCGCAGTCCATCCGGATCGTGGCTCCCATTCCCGGGAAGGCGTTCGTGGGTGTGGAAGTGCCCAATCCGTTGCCGCGAATGGTATCCCTGAGCGAGTTGCTGGCCGTGCCTCCCTGGGATCCGAACCGTCCCGGGTTGCCGATTGCGCTCGGTACCGACTTGGAAGGCCGGCCCGTCATGGCCGACCTCTCCAAAATGCCCCACTTGCTCATCGCCGGCGCCACCGGGTCGGGTAAGTCGGTTTGTATAAACACGGTCATCACGAGCTTGATTCACCGGTACAACGACCGGCAACTCCAAATGCTGATGATCGACCCAAAGATGGTCGAGTTGACGGTGTACAACGCGCTACCGCACATGCGACACCCCGTCGTGACCAACAACAGAGACGCGGCCAAGGCGCTCAAGTGGGTGATGTATGAAATGGAGGACCGTTACACGTTGTTCAACGTAAACAGCGTGCGCAATCTCCACGAGTTCAACCGCAAGGTGAAAGAGGGTCGCAAAGTCGTGATGCCGCGGCCCGAGCGCGAGACGCTGTCCGGTACCGAGGCTTTCAATGAGGAACAGGAAAAGCTATCCCCGACGGTGCCGTACGAAGGCTCGACCCTGCCGTTCATCGTGATCATCGTCGAAGAGTTGGCCGATCTCATGATGACGGTGCAGGCCGAAGTCGAAAAGCCGCTCGCTATCCTCGCGCAGAAAGCGCGTGCCACCGGGATCCATCTCATCCTCGCCACGCAACGCCCCAGCGTGAACGTCATCACGGGGTTGATCAAGGCAAATTTCCCCAGCCGCATTGCGTTCCGCGTGGCGTCGAAAGTCGATAGCCGGACCATCCTCGATCAAAACGGGGCGGAGACCTTGCTGGGTAACGGAGACATGCTGTTCCTGCCGCCGGGCAAGAGCGAACCCATACGGCTGCAGGGAGCCTACATCGACATGAACGAAACCGAGCGGGTCACCGGCTGGTACGGTGAGCAACGCGCCCGCCGTGAAAAGAAACGCGGCGTGCCCGCAGAGGTTGGCGCGCAACCGGACATTCTCGCCGTCGTCGCCGCCCGCGAGGTTCGGGAAGAGGGTGCGGCGGAAGGTCTGGGAGAGCAACGCGAAGACCGCGACCCGCTGTTCCGCGAGGCCGCGGACGCCTGTCTGCAAAACGGCGGCGGGTCGACGTCTCTCCTACAGCGCAGACTCCGTATCGGATACGGACGCGCCGCCCGCGTCGTAGACCAGCTCCAGGCGGCGGGGATATTGGGCCCGGCGGACGGTGCAAAGGCGAGAGAGGTGCTCATTGGGGGGGAGCAGTTGGATGAGTACTGTCGGTGAGCAGAGTTTGGGAGGGAGGAGTTTGGGAGGCCGCCCCACCCATCCGCCTCCGAGGTGGGGCGGGGCCTCTTCCCTCCTCCCTCCCAAACTCCTCCCTGGGGGGTGGGTCGGAGCGGGGAGACTCCTCCCTCCCAAACTCCTCCCTTGCAATACTGCGCCACCACCCTGCGTATTTTTGATGACACCCCTAGCCAGCACCCCCTTAACTTCCCCCCATGTCCGTCAAGTCCGATCCATCGAAGTGGAAGGATCCGCGCCACAGGCGGGGTTGGGAGGGAGAGGTCATCGCTCGTGGGTTTCTGATCAAGAGAGGGTGGCGGATTCTGGCGCATCGATTTCGCATGGGTCGGCTGGAGATCGATTTGGTCGCTCGTCGTGGGTCACTTGTTGCCTTCATCGAAGTAAAGACCCGCTTTAGTGACGCGTTCGGCAGCCCGCTGGAGGCGGTGACGGCGAACAAGCAACGGGAAATAGCCCGCGTGGCCAGCGCCTGGATCGATCGGCACGGCAAGGCCGGGGATGCCTATCGGATGGACGTCGTCGGCGTGACGATGGGCCGCTCCAGGCCACCCAAGATCGAGCATGTGGCCAACGCATTCAGGCCAGGCTGGCGGTGAAATGAGTTTCGTGATATATTCGGGCATGAATGTGAGAAGTGAGAGGTGAGAAGTGAGAGGGCCACCCATCCACGCCCGGGGGGGGGGGGGCTGGGGGGGGCCTTCTCACTTCACACTTCTCACTTCTCACGCTCTCACATCTTCAATGAGGTTAGACCATGGCATCCAAACAACCAGAAGTCACCAGCGTAGATTCGCCTGGACCGCGCCTCTCCGTGGAGAAGAAAAAGGCGCTGAATTTGGCGCTCGCGCAGATAGAAAAGCATTGCGGCAAGGGCGCCATCATGCGGATTGGGCAGGGGACGCAGGTTCGCATTCCCGCCATTCCCACCGGGGCCATCAATCTCGACGCGGCGGTGGGGATCGGAGGCATCCCACGCGGGAGAATCAGCGAGATCTACGGACCGGAGTCGAGCGGAAAAACGACCCTGGCTCTTCATATAGTGGCAAACGCCCAGCGGATGGGTGGCGTAGCCGCGTTCATCGACGCGGAGCACGCGTTGGACATCGACTACGCCAAGAAGCTCGGCGTGGACGTCGAGAACCTCCTCGTGTCTCAGCCGGATACCGGCGAACAGGGACTCGAGATCGCAGATATCCTCGTGAGGTCCGGTGCGGTAGACGTCATCGTCG
>JAPULP010000146.1 GCA_027294815.1 Gemmatimonadota bacterium
TGTACCACACCACCCAGAGGGAGGGGTGTATGCGTTCTCAACATTTTCTCAAGCCCGTGACGTCGCTGGCGTTGGGGGCCCTGATCACGTCGGTCGCCGGGTCGTTATCCGCTCAAGAGCTTCCGTCGATTACCGCGCAGCGGGAGGGTCAGCGCGTCGTTGCCCGGGCCGTGGAGGCCGCCGGTGGCCGCGCGGCGCTTCAGCAACTCCGCTGGGGTAAGTTCGAGTTGGAGAGTCAGTTGGGCGGAGGGCTGGGCCAAGGGCTCCGTCCCGAGTCCGAGGTGACACTCGGAGCTGCGAGTCGGGTCACGGTTCGTGGTGCCGGTTCCCGCACGATCTATCGGACGTTTAACGGCGACAGCCTGAACTTCCACTACGTCCGCGGCGGTGGCGAAGATTGGGTACACTTTGCAGGCAACAACACGGTGGCGACCGTCGATCCGCTCGCGGCCGCCGCGCTCCTCGATCGTGCGACGGTGAGCGGATCCGTGTTGTTGGACGCCATCGACCGGTCCGAGACCCTGCGAAGCCTGGGGACTTACGAGCACGGCGGCGTCACACTCGACGTCGTGACCTACTCCGATATGATGGGGCGGCAACGCACCCTCTACTTCGACCAAGATAGCGGCGAGCTCATACGCGTGGAGTCGCTGGCGAATCACGCGCAATTCGGAGACATCACCACTTCGGTCTTATTTACCGAGTACGAGGAAGTTGAAGGTGCCCGTGTAGCCCATACGATGTTGCTGCGCCAAGGTAGTGTCATCACGGCCAAAACGACGGTGCGCTCGGTGCGGGTGGACACCACGGTGGACGAGGCGCTCTTCGAGAAGCCTGAAGACGCGACCGACGGCCCGGCGGTCACAGCACCGGCCACAACGACCTCACGGACGCTCGAGATCGAAGAGTTGGCGGACGGAATCTTCCTGATCCCCAACGCGGCCAACGGTTACAACGCCATGTTTGTGCAGTACGGTGATGATGTATTGGTCCTCGAGACCCCGCAGACACCACAAACCAGCCACGACGTCATTCACGCCATACGCGACCGGTTGCCCGGCAGCGACGTCCGCTGGGCGGTGCCGACACACCACCACTTCGATCACTCGGGTGGTCTATATGGATACATCGGCCACGGCACTACGATCGTGACCACGGAAGGCAACGAGCAGTTCGTGCGTGACGTTGCGGCGGCGCCGCGCTCGATCGGTCAAGTGGACCACGCCATGCGCGACGATGCGGATGTGAAAATCGAAACGTTCGTTAGCCGACGCACCTTCGGCGACGGCGCGCGGCGCGTGGAGTTGATCGACGTCGGTCCCAATCCGCACGTCGACGAGATTTTGGTGGCATACATCCCCAGCATCAAGACGCTCCTCGTGGCGGATCTGTACAGCTTCCAAGGCACGGTGACGCCCGCCAACGCCAATCTATTGGCGTTTGCCGACAGACTCGAAGAGCTGGACCTCGACATCGAGACGTTCATTCCGGTGCACGGCCAGCGGGCGACGGCGGAGCAGTTCTGGGAGTCGATCAAATTGGGGAGAGAGCAGCAGAATTAAGGACGGAAAGACGGAAGGGACGGAAGGACGGAAGGGACGGAAGGACGGAAAGACGGAAGGACCGAAAGACGGAAGGGCGGTACGGCGGTACCGCCCCTCCCCCTCCTCTGAGCGAGATCACAAAGTCGTCTTTCAAGATTGAGATGAGAAGGCCAACCTCTGGCGACGGGGTACCTTGTCAGGTCCACGAAAGCAAAAACGGGTTCGAAGCCCACGGCACAGCGGTTGGCCTATGCGGACGCCATGAAAGGTATTCCGAAAGATACTTTGGGCCGATTCAGCAAAGACCGTGAGTCAATTGCTACTACTTCTCCACCCCCAAAGACCAACATAGTGATAAGACCAGCTCGTTTTAGACCTACGTTCTCCGAGCCAATGCAATAGCTACTCGTCCCGCAAAGCCTCCACCGGATCCACCCGCATCGCGCGCCGCGCCGGCACGTAGCTGGCGATGGCCGTGACGGCCACGAGCACCAACGGGATTCCCAAGAACGTGACCGGATCGACGGCCGATACACCATAGAGGAGGCTGGAGACGGTGCGGGTCGACACGAAGGCAGCCGCGATCCCTGGCGGATGGAGGTCGATCTGGGCTCGGGTGGAGGTAGGGAATGCGGCCAACAGGGCGAGGCCGGCGAGTGACAGTTTGGGCGGAGTCGGATGCATGGAGCCCTTGGGTTGAGGAGGGATGGAATGTAAATGGAGGAGCCAGTGGCCAGTGGGTAGGATGAGATGTCCTGAAGGCGTAGGGCGGGCAGGAAACCTATCACCCTGCATACCCGTAGGGTCGGCCAGCCGTCATCAGCCACTCAATTGCCAGGTAAGCCATATGGACCAGCTTCGCCAAGATTTGCGCTACGCGTTCCGAACCCTTCTCGCGCGACCCGGATTCACCGCGGTCGTGGTCGTCACGCTGGGCCTCGGCATCGGCACCAACAGCGCGATCTTCACGCTCGTCAACGCGATCATGTTCAAGCCGTTGCCCGTCCATGCTCCCGAGGAGCTGGTCAACATCTATTTGTCATCGACCGATGGATCCCACTACAGCGCCCTTTCGTATCCGGACTTGGGCGAATTGGTGGAGAGGGACGACCTGTTTACGGAAGTTGTCGGTTACGGCGGCTTGATGGGCAACCTCACCGGTGGCGACAGGGGTGAGGTGGTGTTCGGTGAGTACGTAAC
>JAPULP010000147.1 GCA_027294815.1 Gemmatimonadota bacterium
GCCCGTCACCACCACGCTGTCGGGAGTGACGACGGTGAGCCGGAGCCTGTCGCCGGGCGACATCGCCGGACATCCGATCGGTCCCCAGTACACCCCATCGGCACCGCCCAAACCTCCCAGCGGGCCGCCGTTCTGCCTGAACTCGGCGGGCCCGCAAAGATCTACCTGCTGGCTCAGATTCTCGACGGTTACGCTGGCGCCGACGATTGGTAGTTGCGGCCCAGCGACGGGACTGTCGCCGGGAGTCGATTGTCGCTCCTCAGCCCCCGTAAGGGACCGCTCCACAATCACCCACTGCTGATCACGATCCGGCCGAATGATGGCCTGCACGATCACGATCGGATCGCTTGCCGGAATCGCCACCTCGGTCAACTCGCATGCCCCCATGAGGCCAGCGAGCATCAACACCACCCACTGGCGCCGACAGTCCCGACTGACCTTCCGCCCGGTCAAAACTCGAACTCCACGCCGAAGCTTGGAAAGAGGGGAAACTGCGAGATGCCGGTGCGCGTCGCGGGCCGATCTTGGTAATCGAAGCGGTAAAGGAAAATGTTTTGTCGATTATACACGTTGACGATCTGGAAGTACGGCCGCAGTATGCCACCCCACTTGCTGACCTCCCAACGAAAGCTCACGTCGAGTCGGTTATAGCTCGGGTATCGCTCACCGTTGCGCTGCGCTGCGGCTAGCGGCTCTTCCTCGAAATCTTCGAAAGCGTGCACTATGGCGCTGTACTCTCGATGCCGCCACTCGCCGATGAATCCCCGATAGGGAAGCGGCGACCCGAATCCCCAGTGGATCCCCATATCACTCCCGAGGGGACCGGCCATTTCGAGCACGATGTTGAAACTGTGACGTCGATCGTGCGCGGGCGGGAACACTTCCCCGGCTGCTCGTCGCTCCGGTCGAGTAAACCCGTATGCGATCCAGCCACGCACCGACCCACGATACTTTCGCGCGAGCACATCCACCCCCCACGCGTCACCGTCCGTGGAAACGAACTCATCACCGCGCACCCGGAAATCCTGGCCGACACGGCGAACGACCAGATTGTAGAAGTCCTTTCGATAACCCTCTACTGAGACGGAATAGTCGTTGTCAATCCACTTCTCGAAACCAAGCACGAGGTGGTCCGCTCGGGAAACCGGCGTAACGTCATCCGCCCCTATCCAGAAGTCGAACACCGCAAACGGAATATCTTCATCCCGAAGCGAGTGTATTGCTTGATAGTACCGTCCGGCGGAGCCGATCAGCGCGAGATTGTGAGAGAGAAACACTTTGATACCGATCCGCGGTGCGAGAGCGCTAAAATCGGCGCCTCCAGAATTTGCACCCGCCCCTTCCACGTATTCGGCACGCACGCCGGGGCGCAACAACAACCAGCCGAACGGGTTCCATTGGTCGTCGATGAACGCTGACCAGATCCGCGGACGATAGCGGGCGGAGAAAAAATTTGCCGTTAACGCATCGCTCTGAATCTCGTATCGCATGTCATAATCTTCGACGCCCACACCGATTCGCACCGCGTGTTGCGCATCGGGATTGAACGCTATCGCCCCTCCGGCACTGAGTAGACGCACGCTGTTGTCGACGCGCACGACGGACGGCTCGAGTCCCAAGGCCGTCGAAAAACCAGAGCCACTGGCGTAGAGTTCGAGCGTGTGCCGGCCGAACGGTTGTTCAAACCGGAGCCCCGCTAGCCGGTTCCCCCAACTGAATTCGAGATCCACCGGATCTCGCCCGAGCTCAGCCTTAACCCACGGCCAATCAAGAGCATCACGGCCCCAGTATCCGGTCGCAGTCAGGCGCCCGCTCCCAATCGCGATCGCCACCTTGCCGACTGCGTCGCCAAACCAATAGGGCAGAGTTTCCTTCGAGAAGATACTCACGACCGCGTCTGCGTACGTACGGCGGACGCCCACCATGTAGGACGCTCTGCTCCCCAACGGTCCGTCGACGAGCACCTTCGCGGAGAGGAGTGACAACTGCCCCTGTACGGTTGTGCGGTCGCGACTCCCGTTACGGAGACGGACATCGAGCACACTGCTCAACCGACCTCCATATCCCGCGGGAAACGCACCGGTAATGAAGTCCACTCGATCCACGGCAAACGCGTCGAACGTACTAAACAGACCGCCGAGGTGAGACGGGTTGAAAATGGTGACTCCATCGAGGGTGATGAGATTCTGATCCGCCTCTCCACCCCGCACGTGAAACCCCGTCGAGAAGTCGTTGCGCGCCACGGTTCCGGGCAGCAGTTGTACGATCCGCATGACGTCCGCTTCCAGCACGGCGGGCGCCTGGGTGATATCGACCATGTCGAGCGTCACGATGCTGGTTTGGGCTACTCGATCAAACCGCTCGCGGGCGAGAGGAGGGGCCGTGGTCGTCACCGGCGCAATACGCACAGCCCGGGCGCGAAGATACACGACCAGACTGTCGGTACTTGCAGACAACGGCACCGTATCCGCGATAGCGTCGAGTCGCTCGAACGTCACACGGGCCGGTGACCGAGGAACATCGATCAGTCGAAACCGGCCGGCTTGATCGCTTTGGGCTCGGATGTCGAACTCGATCACGCGGATCGAAACGCCCGAGATGGGCGTGCTGTCTCGCGCCGCCAAGACCGTACCCCGAACAGTTCTCAGACCCTGGGCCGTAACTTGCGAGGTCGCGAACACGGCGCACGAGGTCGCGAGCAAGAGAACACGGCTCTTCATCATCCCCCATGTTATCCCGTGGACCCACGTGTGTACAGTCCGGTCCCTTTGACACCGGTCGGAGCGTTCGCCGTTCGGTCGCCGGAGCCCATCCGCTGCTGGTCCAGCAGGACGGGGTCATAGAGGGAATTTGCTTTCCCCTATTCCAAGTATCGCCCCTGGTACTGGAGGCATCCCGGTCGTTTGAGAAACGGGTCCCCTACTGGCGAAGACGTTCAACCCCACGCACGGACCTCCGCGGCCTCCGTGGAGGACAAATGCGAGATGCCAGTGCCGGATCCCGAACACCTTCCAAAATGCAGCCGCTAGCGTCATCATGTTCTTGCTAGGGCTGTTCGGCCCGAGGGTCCATGGGAACGACGAGGGTGCTAACCATTATGACCATATCCCGTAGATGAAGCTCTTCTCCAGTCATAAACGCCCGATGCACCTGGGACCGTTCCCACTGGAGCGTCTTCCGCGCGAGGAGCACCCGGTGCCCGCCGGGCTGACCCCGGCCCGCACCAATCCATCCCGGCCAACCCCCACCGGTTTCGCGGGCATCGTCCGAACGTACCTCGATGCATTCCTGGCGTGTGACGAGATCCCGGTAGCGTCGGCCCGGGTGCCGCTGCCTGACAATCCTCTGGAAATAACCAACGAGATGAAGTCTGCATGTTACTTTCTCGACGCGTCGCTCGCGGGAGTCTGCGAGCTGAAGCAGGCCCAGGATTCCCCTGACGGCGCCGGCGAGCGCTTCGCGCTAGTCCTTCTCACAGAACACGGCCGCCAGCCGGAATCCGACAACTTCGCGGCTGCATGGATTGGCGGTGCGGCCGACGAGTGCGCTGCGCTGCGAGGGGCCGAGATCGCCACCGTCATCGCAGGTTACATCAAACAGCTCGGGTATTCGGCC
>JAPULP010000148.1 GCA_027294815.1 Gemmatimonadota bacterium
CGAGCACCAGTAGGAGCCAAGATGTCCATGGAAGGCCGAGGATCATCACGCCGCCACGCGTGCGCACGCGCGGCCGAGGCGGTCCAGTCCTTCCGCGATTTCGTCTTCGGTAACGAGCATGGAGGGACCCATGCGGATCACGTTGCCCTGTAGGCCGCCCACGCCGAGGAGGAGGCCCTCTTCCTTGGTCGCTTGGAGCAACGCCTTCGCTTTTTCCGGACTCGGCTGCTTGGTGGTCCGATCTTCGACCAACTCCAATGCCTGCATCAGGCCCATGCCCCGCACTTCACCGATCCACGCGTGCTCCTGTTGCAGGGCGTCCAGTCCCCTGCGGAACTGCTCACCTCGCACCGCTGACCGGGCGGGTGTATCCTCCCGCACCATCACGTCGTTGGTGGCGATGCCCGCTGCCATCGCGACGGGGTTGCCGCCGAACGTCGAGATGGTCTTTGCCGTCCATGCCTCGGCGATTTCGTCACGTGTGATGGTCGCGCCGAGGGGGAACCCGTTGGCGATGGTCTTTGCCATCACCATGATGTCCGGCTCCACGTCCCAGTGCTCGATCCCGAACCATTTTCCGCCGGTACGGCCAAATCCCGCCTGCACTTCGTCGCAGATGAACACCCCCCCGTAGCTGCGAATGATCTCTGCTGCGCGTTGGAAATATCCCGGTGGCGGAACGACGTAACCACCCACGCCTTGAATCGTCTCGGCAATGAACGCGGCGGGCTTGCCGCTTGTCGTCGTCTTGATCGCATCTTCGAGGTCGTCGCCGAATTTGTCGATGCAGCTGTTGTCGCAGGGAGACTTGAACGGGCAGCGATACGGATACGGAGAAATGACGTGTGTGATCCCGGCAATCCCGCTTGCGAGAGGACGCCACGGAGCGTGCGCCGTGAGGTTGGTCGCTAGAATGCTGCGGCCCGAGTAGCCGTGGCGCAGAGCGATGACCTCGCTTCGCCCCGTGTACATGCACGCGACCATCACCGCGGTTTCGACCGCTTCGGTGCCACTGTTGGTGAAGAACGATTTGTTGAGTTTTCCGGGCGCGATGGCCGCCAGCCGCTTGGCCATCTCGACGTAGTTCTCGCTCAGGTACAACGTGGAAACGTGTCCTAGGGTGCCGACCTGCTCTCGGATCCGCTCGACCACTTCGGGGTGACAGTGGCCGATGCCAGTTGTCAGAATACCGCAGAAGAAATCGAGAAACTCGCGACCTTCTGAGTCGATGACCCGCGATCCCTGTCCTTGTACCAAAACGAGGGGGTCGGCGTAGTAGGGAGGAGCACAGTGGAATAGATATTTCTGGTAATCGGCCTTTACGGCGGCGGTGTCCGTTCCTGTCGATGTTTTCAAACCGGTCATGATACCCTCTGGTTGTGGCTATGCATGTTGTGAAGGTGTTAGGTGTTGGGTGTTAGGTGTTAAGTTTGCACCACCTAAAACCTAAAACCTAAAACACCTTACCATCTCGAGATGACAACCCGTTTGTCGGTAAAGAACTCTACGGCGTCCTGTCCCTGTGCCTTGAGATCTCCATAAAACGATCCCCGCGAACCTCCGAAGGGAAAGAACGCCATGGGAGCCGCTACCCCGATATTTACTCCGATCATGCTGATGCCGGCGTGGTAGCGGAACTCCCGCGCGGTACGGCCGCTGCTCGTGAAGATCGACGTGGCGTTTCCGTACTGATTGCGGTGCATCATGGCAAGCGCATCGTCGAGAGATCTTGCGTGTGCAAAGCTGGCCACCGGTCCAAAAATCTCTTCCCGACCGACACCCATGTCGCTTTTGACTTCATCGAACACGGTGGGACCCACCCAGTGTCCGTTTGGATACGCGCTGACTGATGCATCGCGACCGTCCAGGAGGAGTTTAGCACCTTCGGCGGTCCCCGAGTCGATGAAGCCTCGCACTCGCTCGGCGTGCTTGGCTGAGATCACCGGCCCCATGTCCACGTTCGGGTCGAGACCGCTCCCCAGGCGGAGAGCCGATGCTTTGTCGACGACCCGGTCTCGGATCGATGCGTAGGCGTCGTCGATTCCGATCACGATGCTGCCCGCCAAACATCGCTGCCCCGTCGAAGCAAATATGGATGACATCACGGCGTCGGTGACGTAGTCGTAGTCGGCGTCCGGAAAGACTACCATGTGGTTCTTGGCGCCGCCAAACGCTTGTACTCGCTTTCCGGATGCCGCCGCGGTTGCGTAAATGGATCGCGCCACCTCGCTCGAGCCTACGAACGAAACGCCCGTGATGTCAGGGTGTTGCAAGAGGGCATTCACGACATCGCGGTCCCCGTGCACCACGTTGAGAACCCCCGGCGGCAGGCCCGCCTCGGCCGCAAGATCCACGATCCGCTGGTGGGTGATTGGGTCTTGCTCGGAAGGCTTCAGCACATAGGTGTTGCCCGTCGCAACCGCGTACGGCCAGAACCACAGCGGGATCATCACGGGAAAGTTGTAGGGGGTGATCCCGGCAAACACACCGAGGGGCTGTCTGATCGTTTCGCAGTCCACGCCGGGCGCCACGTCCTCGAGCGTTGAGCCAAGCATCAGGGTAGGAATGCCGCACGCGTGTTCGACGTTCTCGATGCCCCGTCGGATCTCCCCCTTCGATTCGGCGACAGGCTTGCCGTGCTCGCGCGTAAGGCTCTCGCTCAGATCGTTGAGGTTCTCTTCGAGTAGAGCCTTTAACCGAAACAGAACACGTGCCCGATCGACCGCCGGAGTGGCACGCCAGCCCGGAAAGGCGGTCTTCGCCGCTCGAACGGCGGCGTCCACGTCGACCGCGGTCGAGAGAGGGACCCGGTGGAGGACGTCACGGGTCGTCGGGTCTTCGACCGGGAGAGACTCAGTTCCGGAAGAAGGGACCCAGGTCCCCTCGATGTAGTTGTTGATCGGTTCGCCCACGGTGGTCGATCGCATTCTCACTCCCGTTGCACACCTAGAAATGAAGTGCCGGTTCCGGCCTTGTCAAACTAGGCTGAGGGGTGGGAGTGAGTGGTGGGCCGTAGGCCGTGGGCCGTGGACATTCGTCCCCCCGGTGCCCACTACCCACTGCCCACTACCTACCTACTGCCTACTCTTCCCTGAGAACCTCCATTGGGTCCACTAGACTTGCGCGGCGTGCCGGCACGTAGCTGGCGCCGAGTGCGGCAGCAACCAATACGGTGACGACGGCTGCGAGAGTCGTCGGGTCGGTGGGACTCACCTCGAACAACAGGTGTTGTAACAACCTCGTGCTGAGTAGTGCTCCGAACAGCCCGACTCCGCATCCCAGTGCAATGAGCTTCAGGCTGCGTCGCATCACTAGTTGGATCACTGATTGCTTGTGGGCACCCAAGGCCATGCGGATGCCGATCTCACGATTTCGCTGCGTGACCACGAAAGACAACACACCGTAAATCCCAGCCGCCGCGAGAAGCAAGGCGACCGCCGCGAACGTTGCGAATAGCCACATGTTGAACCTGGGGCTGGCCACCGAGCTGCCTACGACCTGGGTCAGCGTTCTTACGTCGTAGATCGGGACATCGGCGTCAAAGGTGTGAATGGTTGTCCGCGCCGGTTCGATGAGCGCTCGCGAACTGCCCGCGGTGCGAACGAATATCCACATCGTCCGCCACGGTGAAAAGGATTGATACTGGTAGTACGTTGCGTACGCCTCTCGGTCCATTCCTTCGTATAGGACGTCTCCCACGACCCCGATCACTTCCCGCCAGTCGTCTTCGCCAGGATTGCTGGTATGGGTCAGCCTCTTACCGACGGGGTCCTCGTCACCCCAGAGCTGTCGGGCAAACGTCTGATTGATGATGAGTCGCTGCGGCCCCTCCGCATCGCCGGAGTTGAACGTTCTGCCACTCAGGAGGGGCGTCTGAATGACGGCAAGGAAGTCGGCGTTCACTTTGCGTTGCAGCGCAGGCAACGTTTCCCGCTCGCCCGCTCGCCAACGGGCTTCCGAAATGCCACCGCCCACCGACGCGCGCCCCGAAAGGGGAAGATCGGAGCCGAGGCCGACGGAACGCACACCCGGGAGCCCACCAATCTGAGCGCTGAGCCGCTCGTAAAACCCTGGTACTTCAGCCAACGGATACTTGGACGCCGGCGGCGACACCTGAATGGCGAGAAGGTTGTTCTGATTGAATCCGGTATCGACCTGTACCAGGCGCGAAAAGCTTTTCATTACCAGACCGGCGCTTACCAGCAAGACCAACGCCAGCGCGATTTCCGAGACGACGATTCCGTCGAGGATTCGGTTTCGCTGGCGGTTTTGGGTTGTTTTCCCCGTTTGCCTCAGCGCGCCCCCAGCCGTGGATCGCGCCGCGTGTAGTGCCGGCGCCAATCCGAAGGCGAGCCCCGCAAGTAGGGAAATGGTGAGGGTGAACGCCAGCACGCCTCGGTCAACTCCCACGCCGTCGAGCCTCGGAATGTCGGGTGGGGCGAGGGCCACGAGTGTCTGGACTCCCAAAAAGGCAATTAGGACGCCTGCCACGCCCGCGGCCGTCGCTAACACGACGCTTTCAACCAATACCTGCCGTAGGATACGTGCGCGTCCGGCCCCGAGGGCCAGACGGACGACAATTTCTCGTTCTCTCTGGGTCGTTCTTGCGAGTGATAAGTTTGCCACGTTGGCACACGAAATGAGCAACACGAGGACGACGGCCGCGAAGATCGCGAGCAAGGCGGGACGGACATTGCCCACCACCATTTCACGGAGCGGAACGAAGGTGGCGCTCCAGTCGGCCGACCGTCGTTCTGTCTCGCCGATTTGGGCCATAAG
>JAPULP010000149.1 GCA_027294815.1 Gemmatimonadota bacterium
GTCGGCCGTCTGCAACGCTTTCCTCACCCCTAAAAAGCGGGAGGTCGATGGGTTCGTGACCATACCGCAACGGGTCTAAAGGTCCCAGCGCGTACCTCATGCTGCATGAGCGAGAGCGACGGTGAACGACACCGGCATTAGCCTGCGAGCACCACTCACGCCATTAGGAGGCATCGGTGCACATTGTGCGGTGCCCCGATGTGTCATGGAGGCGCATTCGGTCTCTTGCGACCTGCCGGTCGTCGTGACCATTTACGTAGCCGAATTCGCGGGACGACTCTCTAGCTCTTGAGCTGACAATGAAGCGAACGCCTACAGACGGCAGGGACCGGCGTACGGGAGCGATGCAGGGATTGGGAACGCGGGACCCGTCGATGCCTGAATCGGTCAGGGATCGCATCGCCGAAATATATGCGGCCGAGTCGCGTCGGGTGCTGGCGACGCTCATTCGCTTGTTGGGTGATATCGACCAGGCCGAGGAAGCCCTCCAGGAGGCATTCGGAGCTGCCTTGACCGTGTGGCCCCGTGACGGCATTCCGCGGAACCCGCGGGCGTGGCTCGTGTCGACCGGCAAATTCAAGGGGATCGACGCGATCCGCCGGCAAGCACGGGGGACCGAGCTAGTACTCCAAGAGGCGGAGGAAGACCACCCGAACTACGCTGTACCGGAGGAATGGGATGGGGATGTCGTCAAGGACGACCATCTCCGGCTCATATTCACTTGTTTCCACCCGGTGTTGCCCATCGACGCTCGGATCGCCCTTTCGTTGCGCGTGGTGTGCGGACTGACCACGGAGGAGATCTCCCGTTCCTTCCTCGTCCCCGTCGAGACGATGAAGAAACGCATCTCCCGCGCCAAAGCAACCATCCGAAAAAACCGGATACCCTACGAGGTCCCGTCCCATTCAGAACTCGCGGGACGCCTCGACGCAGTGCTCCACGTCATCTACCTCGTCTACAACGAGGGATATTCGGCTACTTCCGGTACAGAGCATCTCCGGCGCGACCTGGCGGCAGAAGCCGTGTCCCTTAGCCGGCTTGTCGCGGACTTGCTTCCCGAGCCCGAAGCGACCGGCCTTCTTGCCTTGTTACTCCTCCAAGAGTCCAGGAGCGCGGCGCGAACCGATTCCAAGGGCGACCTGATACCCCTGGAGGAACAGGACCGGACCCAGTGGGAGCGGGAGTTGATCGCGGAGGGCGTCGACTTGGTGCGGAAATCGATGATGTCTGGCCGCCTGGGTTCCTATGTGATCCAAGCGGCGATTGCCACGGTGCACGCAGCGGCGGATTCCGTGGAAACCACCAATTGGGACGTGATCGTCGAGTACTACGACATGCTCACCCAGCTGCAAGATTCGCCCGTCGTTACGCTTAACCGGGCGATCGCCGTCGGCATGAGGGACGGACCGCGGGCCGGATTAGCGATTGTCGACGACCTCTTGAAGACCGGGGCGATGTCGCATTACCACCGAGCCCACGCGGCTCGAGCAGACCTTGCCCGACGGGCTGGCTCCCTGGACGAGGCCCGTGACTCTTATCGGCGCGCCATCGAGCTCGTCCGGCAGGAACCGGAACGGCGGTATCTGGAAGGGTGCCTCGCTCGAATTCCGGGATAGTATCCACGTCGATGTCCCTTTCGGCTCCGGCCGTTCGACTACCACTGAATACAGGAAACGGACGCAGGTATGAAAACGCACCAAGACCAGGAGGAAATGTCATGCAATTCTTCATCTATCTCACCACGGAAGAAGGGCAGCAGACCCGTCAATCAGCACCGTCCCCGGAGGAAATGGCCGCAATTGGCAAGTTCCACGAAGACGCCATCAAGTCGGGCGTCATTGTGGCCACCGGCCGGCTGAGCCCAACCGTCACGAAGGTTCGCAAGGACGGGGACGAGATATCGGTTACCGACGGGCCATTCATCGAAGGGAAGGAACTGATTCCGGGTTTCACGGTCATTCGGTCGGACACGAAACAGGATGCGCTCGAGTGGGCTACCCGCTACCGGGAGATGATGGGCATGCCCGAATTGCGCATCGCCGAAATATTCGGATAGTCTGCTTGGAGGTTGGCGTTGTAAGCAACGGGCCGGCCTGAACCCGACACACAAACCGGAGAAGAAGAACATGACTGTCGCGATGACGTCTCAAGCGGCGAGCAACGTCGTGTCTGCCGAGGAGTGGACGACCGCTCGCATCGCATTGCTGGGTGGGTCGTTCCGCGCGGGTTCTGGGAGAAGGGGTCTTGAACCCACCGGTGCCCCGACGTGTACCCTTGTTCGTTGTGGGGGTTTAGCGGAGACCGAGAATCCGCTTACCTACGAGACGGAAGCAGCACAGAGGGGCCATAGCTCAGTTGGGAGAGCGCTGGCTTTGCAAGCTCGCCGGGCAGGTCCCGGTTTTCCCTTCAAAGGACTGCCAATTGGATTCTCGGGCGACAAATCCCAGAAAGCGCGGTAGAATTTCCCAGCCGCGAGGATGAGACAATGGAAATCTTTCAGGTCACCCTGATTGTTGCGACCTTCCTGTGCACCCTGGTGGCTGGGTTGGTATTTGCTTTCGCCGTGGTTGTGATGCCGGGTATACGGACGTTGAGTGACGGCGAGTTTCTAAGAGCGTTCCAGGTTATGGACCGCGTGATCCAGAATAACCAGCCGGTTTTCATGCTCGTCTGGATCGGTTCGGTAATCGCTCTGCTTGCCTCGGCTGCTCTGGGCTTCGGACAATTGGATGGCACCGGGCGCGTTCTGGTGATCGCAGCAGTACTCGTGTACCTAATCGGCGTGCAGCTACCGACCGCCACAATCAACATTCCGTTGAACAACGTGGTGCAGGCGCTCGCGATTGCCGACATGGACGAGACGGAACAGGACGCGGCTCGCCGAAAGTTCGAATCGCGTTGGAACCACTCGAACTCGACCAGGACGGTCTTGGCGAGCCTAGTTTCCGTATTGCTAATGGTTCTGCTGCTCAGACTTTAGAGCGCAGACATTAGAGGACAGCGTCGCCCGTGACCGAACTGGAATCGCTTCCGCCGGTGCGGACGAACTGAAGCGCCTCATCCATCAATTTCCGCCACCGCCGGGTGTCGCGTCGATTTATCAACACCCACTCCTTGAATACGCGACCGGCCGGCGCGAACGCTTCACCCTCGCCCTTACGGATGACTTCCTGGACCCTGTCACGTGGCAGCTTCACGATGAGGTCGCCCGA
>JAPULP010000015.1 GCA_027294815.1 Gemmatimonadota bacterium
GCACGTAGTAAAAGTCCTGATCCTCGAGCTGATCGAACACCTTCTCGGCCATCTTCTTGTATTTCCTGAACTCGCCCAGGACGACCGCGAGAAAATCGGCGCCCGCCGTGTCCGCCGTCTGATTCATAGTCAGTCTACTCAGGTTAGAGTCGTGGAGGGGCAACTATAGGCGAGTCAACCAGTTAGGTTGGTTCGCCTGGTCTCTTTCTTGGGGCCATCCCCCGGATTACTCCCCGGATTCTTGTCCGATCTCGTTGGGATGTCTCATATCCGGTACCTCGTGTCCCAATCGGGCCTTCCCGCCGACTCTAAGCTACCGGCGGGTTAGGAGATCGCGTACCTCAACTCTGTAGATGTCGGTGGGTGGGTGACGATCACTAGTGAAGTACAAGTACTCACCATCCCGAGAAACGAAGGCACCGTACTCGTTCGCGAACGAGTTGATCGGCTGACCAAGATTGCGGGGCTCCGTCCACTCTCCGTCTTGATTGAAGCTCACGTATATATCGTCGTTCCCTACGTGGCCTTCGCGATTTGCAGACGTTGAGAAGATTATGTAGCTGGCATCCGGCGAAATAAATGCGCTCATCTCATCTTGGTCTGTATTGATCTTCGCACCGAGATTCTCAATTCGGCCACCAGGATGGGCCAGGTAAATGTCCTGGCCGCCTAGGCCGCCTTCGCGGTCGGACGTGAAGTAGAGTGCGTCGTCCACCGTGACGGATGGCTGGTAGTCAGATGAGGTCGAGTTTATCTCGGACATGTGCCTGGGTTCGCCCCAGCTTCCGTCCGGGTCAGAAACCATTTCCCACAGATCGTACGATTCGCGGGCATCGGTCTGCCCGGGTGTTGGCCGCTTCGAGGCAAAAACGAGCTGCGTCCCGCTTGGCGAGACAGCTGGTGAACGGTCGCTATGCGTTCCCGAGAATGTACTCACCTCGGGCTGGGTCCATACACCGTCCTGGAGATGAGAGACCACTATCGTTTGAAATCCGAAGTCGGCATCAAAGGAACTGAAATAGATCTCAGTCCCCTCGGGTGTGAGGCTCGGAAAAGCCGCTCCCCGATCCAGATCGGAAACAGCACCCTGCGCGAACGGTGCTAAAGCGACTTGCTGCTCTAGCGCGGATGATACTATTGCGCCTTCGACCCTCGTCCCGATCAGGTCCACCGCCCTGCCACCAAGCATCAATTGTCCACGCAGCGTATCGTTCCGAAAAGTTAACGCCAGCGAAGTTGCCGGTGAACTTGTGCTAAACGAGACCGTGTCGCCGGTCAAACTGCTGGATCCTAGCGCAACATGGAACGGTGACCCCAACATTACGGTGAGTCGACCCCTGTACTCAGCACCCTCTTTGATGAGTTCCAGTTGTGCGGGGACTGTCGCTTCCCCAACCGAGGCTTCGACTTCGTATACGCCGTCGACCAGGGTCGGTGAATTCGCACATGCGAACGTGCATAGCGCCGCAATCAAAGGCGCGACCGCCGGAACCGCATCAGTCATCGGGCTACGCCGGGCTACTGGGAACTTTTCCATGCGTTTCCTCCCTAGTTACGTACTAACCTAGTTACGTACTGACTGGTGAAAAATCACTGCGTATACTACGTGGAGTCAGGGCTTTGGTTTCTCTCAATCCGGGTTTTGGATCTTTTGGTGCGGCCAACCGTTAGCGTGATCGTCTTCCATGATAAACGCTTGGCACTGCAAGCTGTCCTCTATGGCCGCCTGAGGCCGCACGGGGGAAGGTGACCGGTTACAGGTTACAGGTCACAGGTTACCGGTGACCTGTCTTGGGCGGTCGGCGACAGCGTAGCCACTCTGGCATCGAAGGCCTGTAACCTGACACCGGTAACCGGTAACCATGCCGGATCGAGGCACCGGGGCCTTCCCTCACCCTTGACCGGGGCGGGCTGGCGGCGTTAATTCTACGGTCCTATGAGAGAGCAGGCCGCCTATCCCGTTTCGAGCGCCCACAGCTGGTGGTGGTATAGTGCGCGCGCGGAGGTGGGCTCGGTCGGCTAGCAGTACCTAGGCACGAATATCGCGACCCACCTCCGAGCTTCGGAGGTGGGTTTTTTCGTACGAGAGACGTCATGGGGACAAATGCAATCTGCGTTCGACATCGCCGCTGACCTGGACACGCCCGTTTCGGCGTACCTGAAGCTGGCTCCCTTCAAGCCACGGTTTCTGCTAGAGAGCGTGGAGGGAGGTGACCGGCTGGGACGGTATTCCTTCATCGGCTTCGGCGATTCGATGGAGTTTCGCCTCACGGGTGGCACGTACTCCTTGAACGGCGACTCCGCCCCCGTGCCGACGACGAGTGACGGCCTATTGAACGTGTTGCGGGAAGCTCTCGACCGGGCGCCCAAACCGCGGCCCGAGATTCCCGGACTTCCCTTTGCGGGCGGGCTGGTGGGTACCACCGCATTCGAGATGAACAAGCGGTTCGAGAACATCGGGGCCACCAGCGAGATGGACGCGGCATACATGGCACCCAGATCGGTGCTGGCGTTCGACCACATCACACGCCGCGCGGCGGTGTTGTTTGACGGGTCGGACGACGATCGTGCCAAGCTACGACACGAGGTCATCGATGCATTGCGGGGACCATTGCCCGCACGCCCGTCGATTACTCCACACGCCAAGCCGACGCCGAGCCTGGAACGAGACGCTTTCCTTTCCTCTGTAAAACGGGTCAAGGAATACATCACCGCGGGCGACGTGTACCAGCTCGTGCTCTCGATCAGCTTCAAGGGCGCGTGTGACGTGCCGCCCTTCGAGGTGTACCGCGCGTTACGGTTATTGAATCCGTCACCCTATATGTACTTCTGCGAGTTTGGCGACCTCGCGATCGTCGGTTCGTCGCCCGAGGCGTTGGTGCGTTTGACCGGACGCGAGGCGTCGCTGCGGCCCATCGCGGGGACGCGTCCGCGCGGTGCGAACACCGAAGAAGACACGTCGCTGGAAAAGGAACTGCTCGCCGATCCCAAGGAGAACGCGGAGCACGTGATGTTGGTGGACCTGGCCCGTAACGACCTCGGCCGCGTCGCCGTGCCCGGCTCCATCGAAGTGGTGCCGTACCGCACGATCGAGCGGTACAGTCACGTGATGCACATAGTGAGCGGCGTGCGCGGCGTGTTGCCGCCCGAGACCGACGCGTTCGATTTGTTCGAGGCGGCGTTCCCCGCGGGCACCGTCGTCGGCGCGCCGAAGATCCGCGCGATGGAGATCATCGAAGAACTCGAGCCGCA